>CAJGCU010000014.1 GCA_904501945.1 uncultured Bacteroidaceae bacterium | reverse complement strand
ATCGATGGAAGAATATGCTGCGCTTCTGACTAAAATAGAGGAAACAGAAACTGCTGCAGGAGAAGGCTACGAGGCAAAAGAAGGAGGAGTTGCCCTCAAACAAAAGATTGAAAAAGCTTACGAATTGGCCAGGAACGCTGATGCCACTTCGTCTGATTTGAAAGCAGAAATCGAACAATTAGATAAAGCAGCATTAACTTTCTGCCTTGCCAATGCCACACCTGGTTCTGGTATAGCACCTAAAGTTACTACGACTAATCAATATGTAGCAACGGGCGCAACCGAAGCGCTGATGCGTGCCACAATGACAGGCAGCAATATTCTGGAACGCGGCGTATGTTGGAGCACAGAACGAAATCCAACTGTACTAGACAATCGCACCACAAAGTTCTTCTCGCTTAATGGATACATCTTCCATGTCAAAGGATTGGAACCTGCTACTGTTTACTACCTGCGTCCTTACATCATGAACAAAACCTACACCGTAGCCTATGGTGACGAAGTAAAAATCGTGACTCATCCAAAGGGCACATGCACATGGTCATGGGATGATGCTGGCCCTGCTGATGCAAACGAACGATGCAGAAAAGCCCTCCAAGAGACAATCGACCTATTCAATGAATGGACTGGCGTAAGAGGATTCCACCTCTCTGGACATTACGTGCCTGGCGCAGGTGCAGGCGGCGGAACAGCCGATTGTTCTTATGGTGGCTGGATGAGAATTAGTCAGAATGCTGCTAATCAAGCCATTGGGACCGTACTGCATGAAACAGGACACGGTGTTGGCGTAGGCACACATCCACGTTGGTCAGACACCAATGTCCATGATTGGGAATGGAAAGGCAGAGAAGCCAACAAAATATTTCAATTCCTTGAGAATAAGGAAGGTAATTCCGAATACGTTATGGTGGGAGACGGAACACACGGTTGGGGAGCGAATGCTACTTACGACTGGTTTGTCAATGGTTCACACACAGACAAACATTTAGAGTTGCAATACATCGGCGGATGTATACTTCTCTACGGTCTCTTCATCGACGGCCTTGATCCTACATCAAGCCAATGGTGGGTAACTGAAAACAATGGCATTTCTGGATATACATACAACTTTGATGACACGAAGAAATACTATCTGATGAACAAAAATGCTGAATGTGGTTTAGGAGAAGGACTGCTCTACCAGCGCACAAGTTCAGCTATAGCTTGGCAGCCAAACTTGACTCAAGAGACAATCAGCGACTCTGCTGCATGGTACATAGAATTCAATCCTCAAGCAGGTTATTACATGTTCAAGAATGCTGCAACAGGAAAGTATCTCACACATAACACAAACAATTCCAATGTTACCTTAAAGAGCACCTCAAAACCAGGAACATCCGAACGTTTCCAACTGATGCCTGACCGCACAAATGTTACGATAGGCAAGGGCAGCAACAAAATTACCACACATGGGTACTGGTTCACATGGACTGTCAACAAGGGCGACTTCAAATCCATGTCTGCCAATACATTAGGTAAGATTACTGGCTATGGCGCTATCAACCAGAAAGCATTTGACTATACTAATGAAGCAACAGCACAGCAATGGATTATCATCAGCGAAGATGAATTGGAGGCATATCGTCAAATAGCCATTGCCACAGACATAGAATCAGTAACGGCTAATGAGAACGGCTACGACTCTCCATCTGTAGCAGGTATTTATACTCCAGGAGGAACGCGTTTACAAAAAGTTCAACAAGGAGTCAATATCATCAAATACAAAGACGGCTCAAGCAAAAAGATTTTTATTGAATAAAATGAATATCAAAAACGTTCTATTAATGGTATGCACATTCTTGTGCATACCATCTTTAACTAAAGCAGAACGCTGGCCCGATGGAAACAAAATCAGCGAGTGGTTCAAACAAACGAATCCTGTTGAAATTGCTAAATTAGGGAAGCAATACCGCATCACAGATTATGGAGCTGTAAACGATGGGAAGTTGCACACGGAGAAACTTCAGAAACTGATTGACGATATTGCAGCTACAGGAGGCGGTGTGGTAGTTGTACCAGAGGGAACATACATGACTGGCGCCCTATTCTTCAAGCAAGGTGTACATCTATATTTGAATGATGGTGGAGTACTAATGGGCAGCAATAACCCCAGCGACTACCCCATCGTCAAAACGCGCATTGAAGGAGAGACTTGCCTCTATTATTCTGCTCTCATCAATGCCGACGGGATAGACGGATTCACCATCTCTGGAAAAGGGACAATAGACGGCAATGGCTATACTTTTTGGAAGCATTTCTGGGAGAGAAGGAAATGGAATCCTAAATGCACCAACAAGGATGAGCAACGTCCCCGCCTCGTCTATGTGAGCAACTGCAAAAACATACAGATTGACGGCGTAAAATTACAGAATTCTGCATTTTGGACCACACATATATATAATAGTGAGAACGTAAAACTCCTGCGTTTGCACATCTATTCGCCCGAAAAGCCTGTCAAAGCTCCAAGCACAGATGCCTTAGACCTTGACGTGGTGAAAAATGTCCTTGTGAAAGACTGCTACATGAGCGTGAACGACGATGCTATCGCCATAAAAGGTGGGAAAGG
This sequence comes from uncultured Bacteroidaceae bacterium, assembly GCA_904501945.1. Classification (GTDB taxonomy): domain Bacteria; phylum Bacteroidota; class Bacteroidia; order Bacteroidales; family Bacteroidaceae; genus Minthosoma. Next base: position 27,604 of record CAJGCU010000014.1, on the reverse strand, counting down.
TCCCTATGCCGACTACTGGAAGAATCCTTATAACGGCATAGACATCAACAAATTTCCTGAAGTCATCGGCAATGGCGGGAACACCAACATCCTCATCGAAGACTGCGAATACGGATTCTGCCATGGCTGCCTCACGTTGGGCAGCGAATCTGTATATGACCACAACATCATTTTAAGGCGCATCAAAGTGGACAAAGCTAACAATCTCCTATGGCTCAAGATGCGCCCAGACACTCCACAGCAATATGAATATGTGCTAGTGGAGGACATCGTTGGCAATGGAAAGAACTTTATTCTCATTGCTCCATGGACTCAGTTCTACGACTTAAAAGGTAGAGAAAGCATTCCTATGTCGTATTCTGACCACATCACGATGAGAAATATCACTTTCGATTGCGATGTTTTCTTCAATGTAAAACAGCAAGAAGACCAGTACCATCTTAGCAACTTCACATTCGAGAATCTATCTATAAAAGCGAAGAATACAGATTTCCACACAGAATATGTGGAAAATTTCATTGTGAAGAATGTGAAAGCCGAAAAAAAGTAATAACTTTGCAGCGCAATCAATAAAAAGTATTATAGCGGCTATGTCAAAATAGAGATGTAGAATCATTCTCAAAATCGATGTGCCCCACACCGATGAGTCGATGTGGGGCATATCAATGCACCAATGTAAGGCACTCGATTTTAAGGATGTCGCATAATGATTTATCTACAATTTAAGAAAAATGGATTGGTTAATTGAACTACTCACATCAGGAGGTGGAGTTGCGCATACGGTCATACTGTATGCTATGGTCATCTCATTAGGCGTTCTTTTAGGTGGAAAAATCAAATTCGGAGGCATTTCCCTGGGTGTCACTTGGATTCTCTTTGTTGGAATCTTGGCTGGCGACCTACTCATGCGTGGAGGCATCAAGGAAAACGTTGCTGTCATTAACTTCATTCAGGATTTTGGCCTTATTTTATTTGTCTTCAGCATTGGACTTCAAGTAGGACCATCATTCTTCACTTCACTAAAACAAGGAGGTCTGAAAGCCAACGGAGTAGCAGCAGGCGTGGTGATGCTAAACATCGTAGTGATGCTCGCCCTCTACTATGGACTCCGCAATTTCATCCCTGCCGTCAACAATCTGCCCATGATGGTCGGCACATTGTGTGGCGCAGTAACCAACACCCCTGGATTGGGTGCGGCAAATGCTGCTCTTGAGCAAATTGACCAAGTTAAACCATTTGAAGACGGAGTGCCAGTCATCGCCAACGGATATGCCTGTGCCTACCCTTTAGGTGTAGTAGGAATCATCTGTAGCATTATTCTCATCCGTATCATATTCAAAATCAACTTCAAAGCAGAAGAGGAGCACTTCAATAAAAGAAACAATCAAGAGGCAGTCAAGCCACACCTAATGACTGTAAAGGTTTTCAATCCAGCCATTGCAGGAAAAACCATCCTGCAAGTTAGAGGGTTCATAGGTCGCGCTTTTGTATGCTCACGTATGCTTCACAACGGCCATGTCGTTGTGCCCAATAAGGAAACCCTTCTCAACGTGGACGACAGACTCTACATCGTCTGCGCAGAAGAAGACGCAGACGCCATTATCGCATTTATTGGTCCTGAAGTTGAAGTAGAATGGGATGAGCAGGACGTACCTATGGTATCAGGAAAACATACGGTGACAAAAGACGACATCAACGGAAAGACTTTGGGAAGTTTACATCCAAGTTCCATGTATGGTGTGAATGTAACTCGATTATATCGTTCTGGTATTGAACTGTTTGCTAATCCAAATGTAATTCTGCAAGTTGGCGATATTCTGACTGTTGTAGGTCCAGAAGATGCCGTAGAGCGTTTTGCCAACAAGATTGGAGACAAAAAGCAGCAGCTTGACAAGCCCAACCTGCTGACACTTTTCGTAGGTATTCTGGTCGGCATTATCTTTGGTATGCTCCCTATCGAGATTCCTGGAATGTCTGTACCTGTCAAATTAGGCTTGGCAGGAGGTCCGCTCATCATCGCCATCTTGCTCGGACGCTTTGGCTACAAGTTGAAACTCGTTGCCTACACGACGAACTCTGCATCCCTGATGATTAGAGATATTGGTTTGGTGCTGTTCCTTGCCAGCGTCGGCATCAAAGCAGGTGGTAACTTTGTTGATACCGTTATGAATGGTGGCATTCACTATGTATGGATTGGTTTCCTCATCACCACAATACCGCTGCTCGCTATGGCAATCTTTGCTCGAGTGAAATGGAAAATCAACTATTTCCTTCTTATGGGTATCATGAGTGGAGCCACCACTGACCCACCTGCGCTGGCATTCAGCACAGCGACAGCCAATAACGGCATACCATCTGTGGGCTATTCAACCGTTTACCCCTTGTCTATGTTCCTGCGCATTATTACAGCGCAAGTAATCATCTTACTCCTATGCAGTTAGAATTCAGTCAGATGCTCAACAACATATCGCAGTCAACAGACCTTCCCCTGTTGGCTGCATTTGCTTTGGGCTTACTCGTCGCGCTAAATCCCTGCCAATTAGCCATTTGTGTATCCGCACTCACTTATGAGTACAAACGAGGAAAGACATTTACCGACATCATCATGTACACATTGGGCAGAACTACCACCTACACATTGCTGGGATGGATTACCATGTGCCTGATTGGAGGAGGCAAAAACATCGTGCCCATACAGCAAATGCTTTCCTATGCTGAAATAGGGGTTCCATACCTACTCATTCTTATCGGCATATTTCTGTTAATCAGAGGATTTCATCGACATCAGCACGATGGAGAGAATTGTCACAATAGTGGAAAAATCATCAAAAGGAACGCTCCTTTAGGGTCATTCGTATTAGGCATGGCATTGGCTCTTATCTTCTGTCCTGAAAGTGCCATCTTCTATTTTGGCATGATGATACCGCTCAGCATCTCAAGCAGCATCGGCATACTGGTTCCCCTGGCCTTTGGAATATCAGCAAGTCTTCCTACAATTATCGTTGCCTGGTTCTTGAAAAAAGCGATAGACAAAGCCGAAACAATAAGCAAAAAATTCGAGCATTTCCAGCAATGGCTGAACATTGCAACAGGGTTTCTGTTCATTAGCATTGCCATATTGCTTTTAATGCACGACTAACTCTTCTCCAATGGGATATAAATTCCCTTTTTTAGACAACATTCACAACACAAGTCCATTTTGACACACAAAAATCATCACATTTACATTTTTTATATTAACTTCGCAACAAGAAAAAGACCTTTCACACCTTCTTCTACATGATTGACAAAGAACGACCAACCGAAAAAGACGCACATATACGAGAAAGTATCATACGATTGACACGCGAACTTTTACGTCTCATCCTGATCCTGATATGGAAATTCACCATTTGGCTCCTCAGAAAAATGGCGAAAGGATTATTGTGGTGTCTGCAAACCATTGAGAAAGGCTGGGTTCAACTCAATGTCTGGTGGAACGACAACGACACACAAGCCAAGGTTGCAAAAATCAAAGCTGGCTTGAGAAAGGCAGCTGCTACTTTGGCAGAATGGTCAAAAATTGCCTACAAAGAAGGGATTAAAGGTACCAAAATAGGAGCAGCTGCTAGTTGGAAAGGTCTGAAAATAGCTTCAAAAGCCACCTTGCAGGGCATCATCATTGGATTCAAGGCAACAATACAAGGCATTATTCACCTGCGTTCAACCAGCAAAAAAATAGGCCAGCTCGTCCAAAAAGGAACAATTGCCACATGGAAATGGATCAAGCGGTGCTGGCGCAGCATGAAATTCTCACACACCAAAAGAAAACGCGCCTATCAGGAATTTCGCAGAAATGGAGGCATAAAAGGAAGCCTCGTCAAAACTTCCCATCACGTCAAACAAAGCATTGAAATCTTCATGGAAGAAGACCAAGAGGAAGCCACAGCAGAAGCTGTGACTGAAGACGATCTGATGGAAGAAGTGCTAGAAGAAGGAGCTAATGAAGGCAGAAAATCCATGCGAATCGGCAAGTCTTTCATCGCACGCGCAAAAAACTTCATGGATGCCGAGTGACGGGTCCTGCATCACTATAAAGCCGCACTCTTCATCGCAATTACGATGAACCCTCTACCCTATTTACGATACACCCTCCATCGTAATTACGCCAAACAGCACATCAGAGAACTGGCAAAGGAAGCAACGGCATATCAGCACACCTTCTAGAACAAAATAAGAGAAGAAGTATCGCGCAAACAAAAAAAACAGACTTTTTCGATAAAAAAAACAGTATTTGTAGTTCACAAATCAAAAAAAAGTATTACTTTTGCCACAAAACCATGAAGAAGTGCGCCTAATCGCTTGGAGAAGGTGTGCCCATTTGGATTTCAGCACTAAGAAATAACTAAAAAATAAATATAATCTATGGAAGTTAAAAAATCAAAAAAAGCAGATCTCGAAGGTGAAAAAAGCACCGGCTTGCTGATTGGATACATCGTAGCGCTCGCTGCCATGTTCGCATGCTTTGAGTACACCACTCGAGAGTACAAGGAGACTGACGTTGTCTATGCAACAGTTCCTTATGTTTCAGAGGAGGAAATTATCCCTATCACGCAGCCAATCTTCCAGGCAGCACCACCTCCACCAGCTGAAGCTCCTAAGGTTCCAGAAATTCTTGAAATCGTTGACAACGAGACAGAACTTGTAGAAGAAGAAATCGAATCTACAGAAGCAACAACAGAGGCTATTACAGGCCCAACTGCACCAACAGGTCCAGTTATGGTAGGTCCTCCAGCACCTGTTCAGGAAGACGGTGACGAAGCCACAATCTTCGAGGTTGTAGAAGTGAACCCATCATTCCCTGGAGGCGATGAGGCGTTGATGGAATACCTCAAGAAGAACCTCAAGTATCCTTCTATCGCTCAGGACAACGGTATCCAAGGCCGCGTAATCGTACAGTTCGTCGTGAACAAGGACGGCTCTATCGTAGAACCTCAGGTAATACGTTCAGTTGACCCTTCACTCGACAAAGAAGCAATCCGCGTTGTATCTGCCATGCCAAAATGGACACCAGGCCGCCAGCGTGGAAAACCAGTACGTGTACGATTCACACTCCCTGTAACATTCCGTCTGCGTTAATCATGCAGAGAATCCTTATATAGAAAATGCCGCACAACACACCTGCTGTGCGGCATTTCTATACAGCCACCTGCACAATTCACATCAACAGGCAGCCACGCAAAAGCAAAAAGAAATCTTCATCACACCTCATTATTTATAGCATATATGTACACCATAGCCGAACTCACAGAGAGAATCAACAAGGAAGTAGAAAAGATTCAGTACAGCACAGAGCCAAAGAATCTCTACGACCCAATACGATACATCCTCTCTATTGGCGGAAAACGCATTCGCCCAGTATTAATGCTATTGGGCTACAACCTATATAAAGATGACGTCACCCCTATCATCAACAACGCATTAGCAATCGAGACCTACCACAACTTCACGCTTCTGCACGATGATTTGATGGACAAGAGCGATATGCGACGTGGCAATCCTACAGTCCATAAAAAATGGAACGACAACACAGCCATCCTTTCAGGCGACACCATGCTCATCATCGCCTACCAGCTATTCAACCAAGGCATGAAGAACAAGGAGGCACTCACAGCATTCATCGACGCAACCCTTGGTGTATGTGAAGGACAGCAGTATGATATTGATTTCGAGACAAGAAACGATGTAACAGAAGAAGAATACATGGAAATGATTCGACAGAAGACATCGCTTCTGCTGGGATACGCCCTGAAGATTGGAGCCATTCTTGGCGGTGCTGACGAAGAAGACGCACAGAATCTATACACCTTTGGAGAAAAAATGGGACTTGCATTCCAGTTACAAGACGACTATCTTGACGTGTATGGGAACACCCAAGAGTTCCAGAAAAAGCTGGGCGGAGACATCGTTGTCAACAAAAAGACATTCATGCTCATCAACGCCTGCCAGTTGGCATCTCCTGCACAAAAAGCAGAAATAGACCAATGGATACAAGCAAAGACGTTCGATGCAGACGAGAAAATCGCAGCCATTACACATATATATAATATATTAGGCATCGACAAACTCGCACAGCAGAAAATCGAAAAACTGTTTGCCATTTCGCTACAAAGTCTCGACAAAGTAAAAGTTGCCGACGAAAAGAAAGCCGAGCTGAGGCTCTTTGCCAACAAACTGATGGGACGGAAATACTAATCATCCACGACCCAAATGATTGACACACACTCACATATTGACGGCTCAGAATTTGCCGAAGACCTTGAAGAAGTCATCCAAAGAGCCCAAGATGCAGGAATAAAAAAGATACTCGTACCAGGAATCTGCCTCAAAGACACCTCTCGACTGCTTCAAGTATGTCAAACTCATGCAGGATACCTGTACCCCATGATTGGCCTTCACCCAGAAAACATCATGGATGAAGATTATAACTACGTCCTTGAGCAGATGGAGCAAATCATCCGTTCCAGCATAAAAAACGAGACAAACGTTCCCCAAAAAAACACAAGCCCCATTGTTGCCATAGGAGAAATCGGCCTTGACCTCTACTGGGACACCACCCACAAGCAAGAACAAATCGAGGTATTCGAAAGACAAATAGGATGGGCAGAGAAATACGACCTCCCCATCGTCATTCATACCAGAAATGCCCACGCCGAAATGATGGAAATCATGGAACGCCATCGCCACAAGAACCTTTGCGGCGTATTCCATTGTTTCACTGGAACAGAAGAGGAGGCCCGAGATTTGCTATCATTCCCAAACTTCATGCTAGGCATTGGAGGGGTTCTGACATTCAAGAAATCCACCTTGAGAGATGTGGTAAAAAATGCCATCCCACTATCAAGAATAGTCCTCGAAACAGACGCGCCCTACATGGCTCCAGTGCCCAATAGAGGGAAAAGAAACGAAAGTTCATACGTCAAGCACGTTGCCGAAACCTTGGCCACTATTTACGGTTGTGATATCGACCACATTGCGTTTCAAACAACGGGAAATGCATTAAAAGTTTTCAAAAAAGTAACTTTTTTTGCAAAAAATTAAAACTTTCCAAGCATTTAATAGAAATGATAAGAAAAAAATCATTATTTTTGTGTCGAATTATGGAGGTAAGGTAAGTTTCCCTTGCGAAAATTGCCGTACTCAAGAGGGAAAAGTCCCCTATTTTGACCAAGGAGAGATGCTCGAGTGGCTGAAGAGGCACGCCTGGAAAGCGTGTAAACGTCAAAAGCGTTTCGGGGGTTCGAATCCCCCTCTCTCCGCAATGGCAATATTGCCACAGCATGATAAAAAAAGAAATTAAATAATTTATTAATCTTAAAATTTTCAACACAATGAAAAAAGTATTTGCAATCATTGCATTGATGGGTGTGTTTACATTCGGTATGACACAGTCAGTTTCAGCTCAGGAAGAAGCAGACGCAGCAACTGAGCAGGTTGATTCAGTAGCAGCAGACTCTTTGGCTGCTGACTCTGTAGCAGAAGCACCTGTAGAAGAGGTTGCTGAAGAACCAGTTGAATCAGAACCAGTTGAGACTGGTATGTACAAAGACATCAAGACTAAGTTCATCGAAGGTGACGCTGGCTTCATGGCTATCGTAGCAATCGCCCTCATCCTCGGTCTTGCTTTCTGTATCGAGCGTATCATCTACCTCGCTCTTTCAAAGATTAACACAGTGAAGTTCATCGAAGACATTGAAGAGGCTCTCCTCAAGAAGGGTGACATCGAAGCAGCTAAAGCTATCGCACGCGACACTCGCGGTCCTATCGCTTCAATCTACTATCAGGGTCTCATCCGCCTCAACGACGGCGTTGACCAGGTTGAAAAGTCAGTTGTTGCTTATGGCGCAGTTCAGGCTTCTAAGCTCGAAAGCGGATGCTCTTGGATCACACTCTTCATCGCAATGGCACCATCTCTCGGATTCTTGGGTACTGTGATTGGTATGGTTCAGGCGTTCGACGACATCCAGGCTGCAGGTGACATCTCTCCAACAGTCGTAGCAGGTGGTATGAAGGTTGCCCTCTTGACAACAATCTTCGGTATCGTTGTTGCTCTCGTTCTTCAGGTATTCTACAACTACATTCTCGCTGAAATCGAAAGTCTTACAGCTAAGATGGAAGACTCAACTATTTCTCTCCTTGACATGGTTGCGAAGTACAGCAACAAGAAGTAATTAGAGGACTACCCGATTCAGTCACCAACTAATTATTCATCAATTAAAAGGAGAAAATAAAATGAAGAATACACAAGTAATCAGCGCACAAGACAAGGTGGAAAAAATCTCCAAGATTGTGCTTTGGGGTCTCATCGGTATTTCTATCGTTGTGACAGCCATCTTCCTCCTTGTTGGATATGATACTCCTTACGAGGAGAATCCTACATTCAACGATCCACAAATGTTGGATCTCCTTCTTTGCTGGACATATTTCCTGATTATTGCTACAGCAGTAATTGCTACAGCGGCTGTAATCTACAGCTTTGCTAACGGAAGCAACAAGTCTAAGCATGAAGAAAAAGGCCTTCTCGGCAAGACAAACTGGATTGCTTGGGGACCATGTCTCCTCTCTCTTATCATTGGTGCAGCAGTAGGTATTGCAAACAAAGATGAATCTATGCTCATCAACGGTAAAGATTGGAATGACCCAACAGGAATCATCATGACAGACACTTCAATGATTTCAATCTTGATTCTCACAATCATCACAATCATTGTTACTGTCTTCAGCATGGCAACTAACAAGAAGTAAACCTTTAACTCAGAGCAAATTATATGGGAAAGAAAAGAAAAATGCCGGGACTGAACACCAGTTCAACAGCGGATATCTCATTCATATTGCTCATCTTCTTCCTTGTAACAACATCAATGGACACCGATCAGGGTCTTGCGCGTACACTGCCAAAACCACCAGAGGATGAAACATTGACCAACGAAATGAAAGTTAAGGAACGTAACATCCTCAACATTCGTATCAACAAGGACAATGAAATCATGATTGGCGACGATCCTGCGACACTTGCTGATGTGAAGGAGAGAGCTAAAGAGTTTATCAAAAACCCAGAAAACAAGCCCAATCTGCCTGAACTCTCACCTAAGAAAATCAAAGGCTTAGGAAAGACTATGATGGTTACAAAAGACCACGTTATCTCTGTTCAGACCGACCGTGGTACCGACTACGGAGTTTACTTCGAAGTACAGGATGAGCTTGTTGCAGCTTATGGAGAACTTCGTGACGAAGTTTCAAAGGAGGAATTCGGCTATCGCTACGAATACTTAACAGCAGATCAGCAGAAAGCCATCCGCGAAATTTACCCACAGAAGATTTCAGAGGCTGAGCCAAAGAAATATGGAGGACAGCAATAATGAGTAGATTTAATAAGAACGGAAGCAGGGAAATGCCCGAGTTGAATACATCATCTCTCCCTGACTTGATTTTCACCATCCTGTTCTTCTTCATGATGGTAACTACCATGCGTGAGGTAACACTGAAGGTGAAGTTTGACAGACCAGTTGGTACTCAGCTTGAGAAACTTGCTCGTAAGTCATGTACTTCTTTCATCTACATTGGCCGCCCTACAGACGCTCTGAGAGCTCAGTATGGTACAGGACATCGTATTCAGCTCAACGACAAGTATGCTGAAGTTCCAGAAGTACAAGACTTCGTCACAGCAGACCGTGGAGAACTTCCAGAGGCAGACAAGCCTTTCTACACCATCTCACTCAAGTGTGACAAAAATACTCCGATGGGTATCATCACTGACGTGAAGCAAGTACTCCGTAAGTCTTACGCACTCAAGATTGTTTACTCTGCAAACAAAAAGCAGTAAAACAACTTCTATAAAAACAGGAAAGAGCGGTTTCAAATAAGGAACCGTTCTTTTTGTTTTGGGCAAAAGTCCGCATCTCATTTTACATGAATAGCCATAAGCAGTACTACTTTTACTTCTGCTGGCGAATTCCTCTACTAGAGAAAAGCCTTCTTCAGCAAGTGCACGCGGTGTTCCTGTTATTTACAACACCATGTAGCTAATATTATGAAGCGAGCCTTTTAAATATTTGATACACGGTGTTGAAGTATAGGAACACACGAATACTTGATGACATAAGAAAGGGTGAATGTCAATAAAACAAGTCGATTATTTTTTTCTTCGTCCAAATTACACTATCTTTGCAAAAAGATTAAAACTGGAAGAACAATGAAACAATATCTCAATCTGCTCAACCGCATCCTGAGCGAAGGTTCACAAAAAGGAGACCGTACAGGAACGGGGACAATCTCTGTTTTTGGCAACCAAATGCGGTTCAATCTGGAAGAGGGTTTTCCACTTCTTACAACGAAGAAACTTCACCTCAAATCCATCATCTACGAACTGCTATGGTTCTTGCAAGGCAACACAAACGCAAAGTGGCTGCAAGAACGTGGTGTGCGCATCTGGAACGAATGGGCTGATGAGGATGGCAATCTGGGACACATCTACGGCTACCAGTGGCGCAGCTGGCCTGACTACAATGGTGGGCACATTGACCAAATTAGCGAAGTCATTGAACAAATCAAAAATAACCCGAATTCACGGAGACTGCTTGTTTCAGCATGGAATGTTGCAGACATCGACAACATGAATCTTCCTCCATGCCACATCTTGTTCCAGTTCTATGTGGCAGATGGGAAATTGAGTTGCCAGCTCTATCAGCGTAGTGCAGACACTTTCTTGGGTGTGCCTTTCAACATAGCTTCCTATGCTTTACTGACCATGATGGTTGCTCAGGTGTGCGGTCTCAAACCTGGCGATTTCGTCTATACAACAGGAGATACGCACTTGTATCTTGACCACCTTGAACAAGCAAAGCTACAGCTAACTCGTGAACCACGCAAACTTCCCAAAATGAAGATAAACCCTGATGTGAAGAGCATTTTTGATTTCCAATACGAGGATTTCGAACTGGTTGATTACGATCCACATCCACACATCAAGGCAACGGTAAGCGTATAAAAAACGGAAATAACATATTGACGTAATCTTGTCAAAAGAAATGATTTCAATTATTGTAGCCATCGCTGAAAACAGAGCGATTGGTTCGGAGAACAAACTGATTTATTGGCTGCCCAACGACCTGAAACGATTCAAGGAACTAACCACGGGCAATACTATCATCATGGGAAGGCGCACGTTTGAAAGCCTGCCTAAGGGTGCTCTGCCTAACCGACGGAATATCGTGCTCTCACGCAATGGAAAAGCAGAAGACTTTCCAGGAACAGACCTCTACCCTAACCTTTCCGACGCATTGGCTTCATGCGAAGGAGATGTTTACATCATCGGCGGTGCATCCGTATATGCAGAAGCACTGCCTATTGCAGACCGTCTGTGCTTGACCTATATCTACGATACACCAGAGAAGGCGGACACGTTCTTTCCTGAAATAGAAGAAGATAAATGGGCGGAGACATTCAGAGAAGAACATGACATGGACGAAAAGCATGCGTTTCGATATGCATTTGTGAACTTGGAGAAAAAAGCATGAATCTGCCTCTCGACTTTCAGCATTTAATGATAAATGACCTCGGCAAGGAAGAGTTTGACCAACTTGCCGAGGCGCTTTCTTTACCTGCTCCGACAAGCGTAAGAATCAACACAGATAAGGCAAAAAAAGAAGAACTCCCAATATTGGACAACGCAGAAAGTGTACCATGGTGCAAGAATGGGTATTATCTTCCAGAACGTCCACAGTTTACGTTTGATCCACTATTTCATGCAGGATGCTATTATGTTCAAGAGGCTTCTTCGATGTTCTTGGCACATGTGCTGCAACAATATGTGAAAGAACCTGTTAAGGTTCTTGATTTATGTGCTGCACCTGGAGGAAAGTCCACTTTAGCTCTTTCTCTGCTGCCTCAAGGCTCATTGCTAATTGCCAATGAAGCGATGCGACAACGTGCCAACATTTTAGCAGAGAACATCACGAAATGGGGCAATCCCAACTGCATCGTAACGAACAATTATGCTGAAGATTTCCAAGCATTTAGTAATGTGTTCGACCTCATCATCTGCGATGCTCCTTGCTCTGGTGAAGGCATGTTCAGAAAAGACATCAACAGTATTGACGAATGGAGCCTTGCCAATGTGGAGGTCTGCTGGAAAAGGCAACGGGACATCGTCAGCAGTATCTGGCACACGCTAAAAGAAGGCGGTCTTTTCATCTATAGCACATGTACTTACAACAAGAAAGAAGATGAAGAGAACGCTGCATGGATTGCAGAAACATTAGGAGCCGAGATTTTGTCGTGTTTCCCAGCCCCTGACTGGAGTCTAAGTGCGACAAACACACATTTCTATCCACATCGTACAAGAGGTGAAGGCTTCTTTATCAGCATATTACGCAAAAGTGCGACAGACGAAGACACACCGACTATCCACAGAAAAAAGAAGGAGAAAAAAGACACGAAAAAAACATCTGTTCCTAAAATACCAACAGAATTAAAAGGCTGGCTGACTTCCCATGAGAACTTCAGCATTTTTGAGGAGAAAGACAGTTTTTATGCTTTCCCGACAGAGCATCTCGACCTTTACCGTATAGCCAAAAACGATTTGAAAATGCTTCATGCAGGTATTGAACTTGCTACGCTAAAAGGCAAGAATCTGCAACCCTGCCAAAATCTTGCGATGTCCTATGCCCTCAATAAAGACGCATTCCCCATTATAGAAGCTGATGAACAACAGGCCATTGCCTACTTGCGCACAGAGGCGCTGCAACTTCCCTCCGACACCCCAAAAGGATATGTGCTGATTTGCTATCAGGGACATCCACTCGGCTTTGCAAAGAACATTGGAAATCGCGCCAACAACCTCTACCCCACAGAATGGAGAATTAGAAAGAATTAGCAATTGCCAACCGCTATTTATCTGTCTGAATAACAAAATTATCAGTTGTCAATTACCAATTGTCAATTTATTTTCTTACCTTTGCATTCCGAAAAATAAAGCAAGATAACACAGATGAATTTATACGTTAGATATTTTGATCACGAATTTTTAGCAAAGACTGTAGATGAAGCACTGAGCTTTCTCACCAGCATAGACGAAATAAAGTTGGAAAGCAATGCGGCAGTTCGTATTTCAACCTTCTTAAATTCCTCCAACCTATATCCCTTCCGCCTGAAGGTCAGCTATTCAAACTATGTGCTTTTCCTCAAGACGGAGGCAGAGACATTAGAGCAGTTCAAGGAAGAAGAAGCGCTTCGAAAAGAACAGAAACCCGATCGTGTCAGCACGATGGCTGATCGGAAGAAGACTATCATCGATGCTCTCAACGAAGAGAAAATTGGATGGTGGGATGCAAGCCTGCTTTTCAAACGCGTCATCACAATGCCTGAAACCGGAAAATGTAAATACACAGACACGCGATTCCGTGTCAAGCTAAAGGCAAGCAGCGCGATGGACGCTTACAACCGCATTATCGAACACTTGCAGAACCGTCCTGATGTTGACAATCGTTCACAGTTCCCTTCGGCAAAGAGCTCGAGTTTTGAATATACTTATCTCGGCGAAGACAATACAGAAGAAGAAATAAAATAACAAAAAACAGGTCGCATCTGCTTCATACAGCGATGCGACTTGCTTTTTATCTGCCGTTCAACGGATTAGCAAACATTTCTAAACCACATTTACGATGCTGGGGACATCGTAATTTAGTTGCAGGGGGCATCGTAATTACGATGCCCCCTGCAACATTTCTCAAGAGATTTTTGTATCAAAATTATTGGTGTCCGATAATATTTAGTCAGGGATGATTATTAGCACTTCCATTGAACCGCCGCCCTTTATTCTACTTCTGCATTATTTTATTCCTATCAAAAAATAAAATTCTCCTCTGTTTCTTCCTCGCGTTTAGCTGCCGCCTTTCTCTCTTCTTCCTCTGGCTTGTATTCATTTAATGTAGTGCCATAAGTAGTACGAAGCACACGGAACTCTGTACGTCTATTCAGGGCATTTAGCACCTCTTGCTTTTCTTCATCCTCAACTGCAAGGATGTAAGCCTCTGTCAGCGTATCGTTCTCCTGCACCTCAACCTTTATTGTATCTGCCTGAAGAGTTTCTGCCAGTTTCTTGGTTATCACTTTAGGCCTTGATTCACCATAGCCAACAGCCGTAAGGCGGTCTTCTGCCACACCATTCTGAATCAGATAACGAACCACAGATTCTGCACGGCGCTGAGACAAGCGCTGATTATACGCATCATTCCCTCGATAGTCGCAATGGGCTGAAAGTTCGATGGTTATATTAGGATTCTCATTCATCATTACCACCAGTTTATCCAGCGACTCAGCAGATTCAGACGTCAAGTCTGCACGATCAAATTCATAAAAGATATTATCTATCAATACAGGCACATTGATAGGTGGCAACGGGAATTGAAGCGTATATTCCTCACTCTCCTCTGACTTCTCCACACGGATTTCATTCTTCACATTCAGATACCCATTGCAAGTGCCCAGCAAAACATAATCAACACCTGGCTTCAAGACTTGGGTGAATGAACCATCTCCCTTCACAGAAAGTTTCAAGTTAGTCCCATCATTACCAACCATATACACAAGAGCTTCTGGCAATTCATATCCATCCTTTTCATACACCCATCCCGTTACTGTCTGTATTATCTCAGGACACTCAAAAGAGAAGATATGCTCCCATCCCTTTCCGTCGTTACGAGAAGAACTGTAGAATCCTTTGTTATGCACAGGCTCAAAAGTCATTCCAAAATCGTCTGCTGAAGAATTAAGAGGAGATTGCAAATTTTCTATAATCGTGCCACGTACAGAATCCTCATACGCAACAAAAATATCCAATCCTCCCATACCAGGATGTCCATCGCTGGAGAAATAGAAATCACCATTGGGACGGAATGTCGGAAACATTTCATCGCCTGCAGTATTGATAGGTCTCCCGACATTCTCCATACCCACAAAGTCGCCATCAACAATACGTGTACGCCAGATGTCAAGCCCTCCTTCACCTCCAGACATATCACTCACGAAATAAAGCCACTGTCCATCAGGGCTTACAGCTGGATGAGCATAAGAAGTCAGCGTGTCTCTGGTAATCTCGCACTTTGTCGGTTTGCCCCACGACGCGTCACTGCGTTGCGACTTCCAAATCTCTGCATATCGAGGATAGTCTGGGTCACTTGAACATCTGGTGAAATACATGGTCTTTCCATCAGGGCTCAAGCATGGAGCGCCTTCGTCATACTCCGTATTCAATTCACCTTCAATAACATCAACAGGCTGCCATTTTCCTTGCTCATTCTTCTTGGAAAAGAACAAGTCACCAAATTTCACACCAGTAATGCCAGAAATGTCATCACCCTTTGACTCCTTGCGGGTAGAAGAAAGTAAAATTTGGTCGGCATCTTCACCTATCAGCAATGGGCTATAATCAGAACGGCGAGAATTGAAAAGCGCCTCTTTCTTAATCTGATACTGATTTGGAGTGGCCTTCCATTGTGGTCCTAATTCACAAGAAAGCAAGCCGTTACGTGCCAGTTCACTTTCAGGATTCAATTCCAAGAACTTAGCAAAATTCTGTGATGCTGGTTTATACTGCCCCACCTTCAACTGCTGACGCGCAATGTGAAGATACACCAAACTATCTGGTATATTGTACCTTATCGCATTCTGATAAGCAGCTATTGCTTTCTGAGTATAGCCAATCCGACGGTAACACTCTCCCATCATGAATGCACGCACAGCTCGCTTGTCTCTTTCCTTAGGCGAACAACGTGAATAAGATTTCTTATAATTGATAGATGCTGCATAATATTCGCCAATAGCATAACTCTGCTCCGCTTTCTTAAAAGCGACGCTCTCATTGCTACATGACACAAACACCCAAAGTATGGTATATATAGATATGTGGAATAATTTTCGTCCCATATCATTAAAAACGAAAAAAAGGCTCCATTATTGCATGAAACCTTGAATGGAATATTTATTTCAGAGCTTTTAACAATCCCGCTTTCAACGGTTCGACAGCAGAAAATCCCAAACTTTGATAAACACCCTCACCTTCCTTGTTGTAGATGACATATACAGGCACACTTCCACCAGAGTTATAATGTTTGGCGAGTGCATCAAATTGTTCTGGAGAAAGATAGTAGTGTTCACCCGAAATATCCACCGTCATCTCTTTCCATTTTTCGTAAGGAGATGTGGAAGAAGTGACGTAAATGTAAACAATATCCAGATTCTTTAGTTCTTCTTTCACTGGTTGCATTTTCTGATGCCCCATCAAGCAAGGACCACACCACGTTGCCCACATATCAAGCATAATAACTTTCCCTTTATAGCGGTCAAGCAAAAATTGCAACGTTTTTTCAGGAGCCACATCTGTCAGTTCCATATAGTGAATATTCTCGCTCAAGCCATCTTTCCGTTTATTGACACTTTCCGTAATTTCCCGTTTTACCTTATCGTAGAGTTGCGATAGATTTGTATCTTCAATCAATGGTTTATGATTGGCTATACCGCTGCGCAGTTCTGACATAGAATAAACAAATCGGCAAAAATCAGGGCCGAAACCATTCTCCTCTGTTCCAACAAAGAGTGAGGCAACGTCCTTGAAATCAAGACAAACATCCACATCGTCTCCATAGAAACATTCTGGACGTGTACGGAACACGTAGTTACGGAACTCCTGTGTATGAAACAACGAATCACATTTCTCCGCTATTATACTAAAAAATCTCAATTCATAATCTATATACTTTTTCTTGCTGTAATCTGAAATCTCCGTGATACCTTTTAACGATTTCTGATAAGCCAACATTATAGAATCATGCAAAACAGCAATGTCGTCAACAGTTTTGATTTTTTTACATAACTTTGCAAATTTAGGCATCCGTCCCAAATACTTCGCAAGAAACAAATCCGTCTCTTTATTTAGTTGAGCAAGATACCCCTTATACCCTATTACCTTATTCCCGTCTCTCAACATATCAATCCAAACAGTCACATCCTCACCTGGAGCAAGTCGAGGTATTGCTATTGTCCTTCCCATTGTAAACTGCAAACGCATTGGGTAATAAATCTTACAACTAAAATCGGCACAACCTTCATCGTCCAAATAAATTTTCGTTTCATTGGAAGAGCGTGGATTGGTGATGTCAAAATACAACACCTCAATCTCTGCATTCATACCTTTTTTGTAATTCAAAGCTTTAAAGTGAACTGTTGCAGGCTGTTCGCTAAACATATTTCCTTGAAACACATCTTTTTCCAGATGTTCCTCAATAAAGTCAACAGACACAGGCGACTCAGGTCCCCGATAGCCTTGAGGATGGATGTAGAAAAATGAGTAACTATCTTTATCAAACCCCTCACGAAAATCGAAGATTTTAGTATCTTCTGGCAAAGGCTCAAAATGAAGCACAAAATCTTTCTTCCATGTTTCTAAAGATGTGTAAGACTCCTTATCCAATTCGATACTATCACTTTCCATGATTGCATAACGCTGACCATTTGTTTCAAGAAAACTCTGAGACGAAATACGAAACCAAGCGTTTGACGGAAAAAGAATACTCATATACAACGAAGTCTTTGCTTCATCTAACT
The DNA here is from genome assembly GCA_904501945.1 of uncultured Bacteroidaceae bacterium. GTDB lineage: Bacteria > Bacteroidota > Bacteroidia > Bacteroidales > Bacteroidaceae > Minthosoma. The sequence goes on along the minus strand of CAJGCU010000014.1, from coordinate 9,964 downwards.
CCACCTTTGTAATACTGATGTAATTATAACTAGTGTAACCTATAACGGGATTTTCCCACACAACCGTTTTCTGTGCCAAAAGACAGATGAAAGGCAACAAGACAAAGATAAAGGCAAACACAATTCGTTTCACAATCAACCAGAAGACATGTTAATTAATAGATTATTGTTACAAAAGTACAAAACTTTTACAAATAACACAACTAATCTTTTAAAAAACTTTTACAACACTTTCCCAATCCACCATATTAAACACTTCCTTTTTCTTTGGCAGCATACAGTCTATGTCAATAAAACGGTGTGCCCCACACCGATTTTGAGGTTATTATGCTTGGTCAAAAGGGAGACGATAGGTACAACCTTCCTTCCAGCGAGAACAGCCATAGGCGGCTTTTCCTTTGACAATGTGACCTTCGTGGCAGAGAGGACATGGCATACCAATCACTTCGTCTGGATTATGCTCTGCTTTGACTTCCTCCATCGTTTTAGGCTTCGGGGATTGAGACTTCCCTGACTTTGAACTTCGTCCAGCGCGTGAGCTAGGTTGGAAACCTGCAGGAGCATTGGAGGCATTAGCTGGCGCAACTTTCTTCGTCTTTTTCTTCAAATCTTCTTCTGTCGTGATGGCTACATGGCGGTTGGAGTTATCGCTACGAACCTGATTGATGAGGTCGGCAACCATCTGCTTGAGTTCGGAAATAAAGACTTGGGCATCGTATTGGCGACGTTCTATTTCGCGAAGTTTCTTCTCCCAAATACCTGTAAGTTCTGCGCTTTTGAGAAGTTCTTCACGAATAATGCCAATGAGTTCAACGCCTGTAGGAGTTGCGATGAGGTTTTTGCGTTCCTTGCGGATATAGCGACGTTTGAACAATGTCTCAATAATCGCTGCACGAGTGGAAGGACGACCAATGCCATTTTCTTTCATAGCATCACGAAGTTCTTCATTATCAACAAATTTTCCAGCCGTTTCCATCGCACGAAGCAGGGTCGCTTCCGTATAAGGTTTTGGTGGTTGTGTCCATTTTTCAATAAGAGAAGGAATATGGGATCCGTTTTCACCTTTTTGAAAAACTGGCAAAGAACGGTTGTCGTCAGTCACTTTTTCCTCCTCTTCTGTTCCTTCAGTAGTATTCTTCTTATATATGATTTTCCAGCCTTCTTCCAAAATAGCACGTCCACTTGTACGAAATAGGACTACATCTGTTTCCACGGGTTTTACCTCGCCAAATACCGTAGTGGTTTCAAACTTACAATCAGGGTAGAACACAGCAATGAAAGCACGCACGACAAGGTCATACACTCGACGTTCCATATCAGTGAGGCTAACGGCAGGGACACCTGTTGGTATAATAGCATGGTGGTCAGTCACTTTGGAGGAATCAAAAACCTTTTTCGACTTTGCCAACGGCTTCCCTTCAAGCGGTTGCGTGAACTGTTCATAACCACGCAAACCTCGAAGTGTCTGCGGACACTTAGCATAAATGTCATCGCTAAGAAAAGTTGTATCTACACGTGGATAAGTAGTGAATTTCTTTTCGTACAAGCCTTGGATAAGTTGCAAAGTCTGTTCTGCAGAATAACCAAATTTTTTATTGCAATCCACTTGCAATGACGTCAAGTCATAGAGACGTGGGGGCGCTTCTGTACCTTTCTTTTTTTGAATATCTGTCACAGAAAAAGGCAGTCCTTCGATGGACTGTAATATAGCCCTACCCTCTTCTTCTGTCAAACATTCTATCTGTTTATAAATGGGGAACTTACTCTTTATTGTTTTACCTTGTTCTGCAGCAGCCTTCACTTCTGCTGCGTCTTCAGCCTCCGCTTCTTCATCATGCGCAATAGCTGTAAATTTAACATCACGATAAAGAGTAGATAACACCCAGCTCTGTTTAGGAACAAAACTCTCGATTTCCTGCTGACGTTTTACAATCAGTGCCAAAGTCGGTGTCTGCACCCGCCCTATAGAAAGCACCTGTTTTTGCTGTCCATATTTCAACGTGTAAAGACGTGTAGCATTCATGCCGAGCGTCCAGTCACCAATGGCACGACAAAGCCCTGCCTCATAAAGTGACTGGTATTCAATTTGATCCTTTAACTGATTGAATCCCTCACGAATAGACTCTTCTGTCAGTGAAGAAATCCAAAGACGCTTAACAGGACATTTCGCCCCTGCCTTCTGCATCACCCAACGTTGAATCAACTCACCTTCTTGCCCAGCATCACCACAGTTGATGATGCCATCAGCATTCTGCATCAACTTTTCAATCGTCGCAAATTGCCGTTTCACCCCTTCATCGTCTTTCAATCGAATACCATAACGCGCTGGAATCATCGGCAAATCCCACAAATCCCAACGCTTCCAACGAGGGTTGTACTCATCAGGTTCTTTCAGTTCACACAAATGTCCGAACGTCCATGTGACCTGATAACCATTGCCTTCGATGTAGCCCTGCTTCGTTTCTCTGGCTCCCAACACATTGGCAATGTCGCGCGCCACACTAGGTTTCTCTGCTATACAAACAATCATTTCTTTTGCTGGTCGTGCAATTCTTTTGCCTGGCGCAGAATATCACTGGAAAAAATAAAATCTTCCAGTTTCTTATTCGACGCATCCATGATTTCCTTATTATTCCCTTGCCATTCCGCTCTACCTTCACAGATGAAAGTGATGTTTTCTCCTATACCCATCACTGAGTTCATATCATGCGTGTTCACAATCGTAGTAATCTTGTCTTCGTGAGTAATACCTGCAATAAGTTCGTCAATGACAATACTAGTCTTGGGATCAAGTCCGGAATTAGGTTCGTCACAGAACAGATACTTTGGTTCGAGCACAATGGCACGTGCTATTGCCACACGCTTCTGCATACCACCTGAAATTTCTCCTGGGAACTTGTTTTCTGCACCTTGCAAGTTTACACGCGCCAAGCAGTCTAGAGCACGTTTTTTTCTATCCTCAAAAGAATTGTATGAAAACACGTTCAGCGGAAACATTACATTATCAAGAACAGACAGAGAATCGAATAAAGCCGCACTTTGGAATATCATGCCCATCTCACGACGAAGGCGAATCTTCTCTTTCTTTGGCAAAGAAACAAAGTCACGGTCATCATAAAAGATGCTGCCACTATTGGGTATAAGCAAGCCCACAATATTCTTCATCAGCACCGTTTTGCCGCTACCACTTTGCCCTATGATGAGATTTACCTCACCATCTCGGAACGTTGCATTGATGTCCTTGAGCACCTCTTTGTCCTCAAAACTTTTATATAAATGTTCTATTTTTATCATATTTGTATGTCTAGTTTGTATCAGCGCTTCTTTAGCGGGGCACAAAAAATCACGTTATGTCAGCATATTTGTAAGGAATATATCAGAAAAAAGTACAAGAACGCTGCTGGTAACCACAGCATCGGTACTTGACTTGCCGACTTCCACACTACCGCCTTCGACAGTATATCCTTTGTAGGCAGAAACACTGGTAATGATAAACGCATAGACAACTGCTTTTATCATGCCACACCAGAAAAACCATTGGTTGAACTCATAACGAAAACCTTCATTCAGCTCAGGCACCGTAGTCGTACCCATCAAAGTAGTGGCATAAGAACCTAAAATGCCCGCTGCAACACTCAATGTAACTAAAATGGGCATAATAGTCATCAAGCCCATAATTTTCGGGAGAATTAGATAATTCGCTGAATTTACGCCCATAATATCAAGAGCATCTATCTGCTGCGTTATGCGCATGGTTCCTATTTCAGAAGCGATATTCGACCCGACTTTTCCTGCAAGAATCAAACACATAATACTTGAAGAGAACTCAAGCAACATAATTTCGCGCGTTGTATATCCCACTACCATACGCGGCATCCAAGGACTTTGAATGTTCAGTTTAATCTGCAAACAAATGACAGCACCAATAAAGAAAGAGATGATTAGCACAATACCAATAGAATTGTATCCCAACTGGAACATTTCTGTCACATATTGCTTTATGAACATTCGCCATCTGTCTGGCCGCGAAAGCACACGTCCCATCAGAAGCACGTATCTTCCTAAATGAGTTAATCCACTTTTTACCGAAAGCACTTTAATTGCATTTTTAATGATTTATAAATAGCAAAATCTTCGCAAAATTAGTTATTTTTGTTCAAAAGAGAGGCTTTTAACATAGTTTTTTCTTTTGGAAAGTGACTAATCAACAAACAATTTGTACTTTTGTAACTAATTTGATTTGATATGGAGTTAAAAAAGCAATATGTTACCACCAATGCGGGCGATGCTGGCGTGCCTGAGTTCTCAGAAGAGAGGAACACACTATACACACGTCACCTCGTAAAAACCTACGGAAAACGTACGGTGGCAAACGATGTATCCATTAGCGTAAGGCAAGGAGAAATAGTCGGGCTTTTAGGTCCTAACGGAGCAGGGAAAACGACATCTTTCTATATGACAACGGGGCTTGTTGTACCCAACAGTGGACAAGTATTCATCAACGATCAAGAAATCACGAAAGACCCGGTATCATCTCGCGCAAAAAAAGGCGTAGGCTATTTGGCGCAAGAAGCAAGCGTTTTTCGTACCATGAGTGTCGAAGACAATATTATGACGGTGCTGGAGATGAAATACAAATCTGTAGAAGAACAAAGGGGACATCTGGAGAGACTGCTTGACGAGTTCAACTTGCAAAAAGTAAGAAAGAACAAGGGCAACCAACTTTCAGGAGGCGAGAGAAGAAGATGTGAGATTGCACGCTGCTTGGCTATCGACCCCAAATTCATCATGCTTGACGAGCCTTTTGCAGGCGTTGACCCGATAGCAGTAGAAGACATACAGTATGTGGTATGGAAACTCAAAGACCGTAACATCGGCATCCTCATTACTGACCACAACGTACAGGAAACACTTTGTATTACCGACCGCGCCTATCTGCTCTTCGAGGGAAGAATACTCTTCAAAGGCACCCCTAAAGAATTAGCAGACAATGTCATTGTCAAAGAAAAATATTTGGGTAGCAATTTTGTGTTACGCCCCAAAGATTTCCAGATGATTGAAGAAAAAAAGAAAAAAGAATTAGAAGAAATTTAACATACATATATTATACATGACAGAAACTCAGACGTTAGTACAGGCCTGTGTGGCAGGTATTCAAGAAAAGAAGGGAAAGAACATACGCATTGTCAATCTTGAGAACATTGACGATACCATCACAAAATATCTTGTCATTGGAGAAGGTAACTCACCAAGTCAAGTAGCCGCTATCACTGAATCCGTGCGCGATTTTGCCCGCAAAAATACAAATGCACGCCCCTCTGCTGTAGATGGAACGCGTAACAACTTATGGGTTGCGATTGACTTCATTGATGTTGTAACCCACATATTCGTACCTGATGCACGTGAATTTTACGACATCGACAATCTATGGGAAGATGCCGAAATAACAGACGTTCCAAACATTGATTAACAAAATGAGCAACAACAAAAACAACGATAAAATACAAAAGCCACGCTTCAATTTCACGTGGCTGTACATCTTACTGATAGGAGGATTGGTATTCATGGTCTTCACGCGTCGTGATTCCGCATCATCGCGTACCGTTGACTATACCACATTCAAAGAATTTGTTTCCAAAGGATATGTTTCCGAAATTGTCATCAACAAAGATCAAAACACTCTGGTTCTCTCCATTGACTCCAAGTATGAAAAACAGGTATTCGGAACCACAAACAAAAGCAAGAAGCCAGGTGTTATCAATGTGGAGTTTGGTTCTATTGACAATCTGGAAAGCTATCTTGACACACAGAACGAAGAAGGAAAATTCACAGGAAAAATCAGTTACGAACGTGAAAATGATTTTTTCAGCAATCTTCTGTGGAACTTTGCGCCTATCATTATAATTGTTCTGATATGGCTATTCATCATGCGAGGCATGGGAAGCGGCGGAGGAATTATGGGAGGAGGAGGTATTTTTTCTGTTGGAAAATCCAAAGCACAGCTCATTGACAAAGACGACAAAAACGCACCTAAAATAACCTTCAAGGATGTAGCTGGTCAATCAGGAGCAAAACAAGAAGTACAAGAGATTGTTGACTTCCTGAAAAAACCTGAAAAGTACACTAATTTAGGAGGAAAAATTCCAAAAGGAGCACTGCTGGTAGGTCCTCCTGGAACGGGTAAGACATTATTGGCCAAAGCTGTAGCAGGTGAAGCAGGTGTTCCATTCTTTTCACTTTCAGGTTCTGAATTTGTCGAAATGTTTGTCGGCGTAGGCGCAAGCCGCGTACGTGACCTATTCCAGCAAGCCAAGGCAAAAGCACCTTGTATCATTTTCATTGACGAAATTGATGCTATTGGCCGTGCGCGAAGCAAATCTGCATCCATGGGCGGAAACGACGAACGTGAAAGCACTCTCAATCAATTACTTACCGAGATGGACGGTTTTGGAACTAACAGCGGCATTATCATCATGGCCGCCACCAACCGTGCTGACATTCTGGATAAAGCACTCCTTCGTGCAGGGCGTTTTGATAGACAAATACATGTTGATTTGCCTGATTTGAATGAACGCAAGGAAATCTTCATGGTTCACCTGAAGCCTCTCAAAATAGACGAAACCGTAGATGTTGCACAATTGGCACGTCAAACTCCTGGTTTTTCTGGTGCAGATATTGCTAACGTGTGCAACGAAGCAGCCCTTATCGCTGCCCGAAACAGCAAAAATTGGGTGGATAGGCAATGTTTCTTAGACGCTGTAGACCGCATCATCGGTGGTTTAGAGAAAAAGACCAAGTTACTCACAGCCAACGAGAAACGAACCATTGCGCTTCATGAAGCGGGTCATGCAACTATATCATGGTTCCTTGAATATGCTAACCCACTCGTCAAAGTCACCATTGTGCCACGAGGACAAGCTCTTGGAGCAGCATGGTATATGCCAGAAGAACGCCAAATTTCCACCAAGGAAGAAATTCTTGATGAAATCTGTGCAACACTTGGCGGACGTGCAGCAGAGGAAATATGTATAGGAAGAATCTCAACAGGAGCCATGAACGATCTTGAGAAAGTTACCAAACGCGCTTACGGAATGATAGCTTATGCTGGTATGGGAGAGAAACTCCCCAACCTATGCTATTACGACAATCAAGAATATCAGTTTGGCAAACCTTACAGTGACAAGACCGCCGAAACGATTGACGAAGAAGTACGTACGCTAATTGCCAACGAATATGAGCGTGCAAAAAAAGTGCTTCTTGAGCACAAGGAGGGACACGAACAATTGACGCAAGTTCTCATTGAACGCGAAGTCATCTTTGCAGAAGACCTCGAAACCATTTTTGGAAGACGCCCATGGACGTCTCGTACAGACGAAATTCTTGCATCAAATGCAGAACAAGCAGAAGATGGGCAATCAGCTGATCCTACTGATCATAACAAAGAAAATGAAGAAATCATTCGCCAGAAGATTGTACAAGCTGTCATAGAAAAAGCTGAGCAAGCCAAGCAGGAGCCAGGTTTAGCGGAACCAGCAGAGCAGCCAACAGACAATTCCGAAAGTGATATTAAATAAGTTTATTAAACGTGAAGAACCTGATTACAAGAGCAATAACAGGAGCCATTTTCGTCGTTATACTCATTGGCGGAATCGTTCTTAGTCCTTACACCCTTCTCGTACTGTTCACGGCTATTACAGCCCTTACAGTTTGGGAGTTTACAACCATAGCTAACAAACACATGAATTTGCATGTAAACCGTTTCATTACAACGTTTGCAGCAGCATATCTGTTTGTTGCCGTTTGGGCTTTCAACACCAACATCATGGGGTCAGAAGTATTCATCCCTTATCTCATCTCAATCATCTACCTTCTGGTTTCCGAAATTTATTTAGATCGCAATGACACCATACAGAACTGGGCCATGACTTTTATGGCACAGCTGTATATTGCTTTACCCTTTGCGTCGTTCAACACCTTGTGCTTCATCAATACTCCATCAGGAGTTACTTATTACTACTGGTACGCCCTTTCCTTGTTCATTTTCCTTTGGGCAAGCGACACGGGAGCCTACCTATTTGGAACATGGTTCGGCAAGCATCGCCTTTTCCCCCGCATTTCTCCTAAAAAGTCATGGGAAGGTAGCATTGGAGGCTGTATTACAGCTATCGTGGCATCACAAGCCATAGCCTATTTCATTCCATTCGCAGACTCAATTACTCCTATGATGAGCCATATACTTTGGGCTGGATTAGCAATACTCATAGTCATTATGGGCACATGGGGCGACCTCGTAGAATCACTTTTCAAGCGGAAAGTGGGCATTAAAGATTCTGGTAGCATCCTTCCAGGGCACGGAGGAATGCTCGACCGCTTCGACAGTTCCCTTCTCGCCATTCCTGCCGCAGTTGTGTACATTTATACCATCATGCTTAATTTGTAACTTCGTTCTTTCAAACAAGAATATCCTCATACAGGACTACCTCGATAGTTCCTTATAGAAATTATTCTAACTATAAATTAAAAAAACTATGACTGAAATTAAGAACCCCACTGAGGAATCTGTAGTAGAACCTACAGCAGAATCAGCTGTTGTGGAAGAAGCAGTTGCGACACTCAAGACAACAAAACCAACAACTGAAGACGCAGCTCCTGCAGAGTCTGCATCAACAGAAGCTGTTGAAGAGCCTCAGGCAGAAACCTCTACAACTTCTATCGCCACCTATGAGACAAAAGCAGATGTCGTTAACCGACTCAAAGAGCTTTCAGAAGGTGACGAAGAGGTCACTCGCCAAGAACTCGACATCCTCAAAAGCAACTTCTATCGCATTCACCACCAAGAAGCAGATGCAGCCTACAAAAAATTCATCGAAGAAGGAGGAAATGCGGAAGAGTATATTCCTGCACCCAACCTTGAGGAAGCTGATTTCAAGGAGCAAATGACTATTATCCGCGAAAAACGAGCTGCCCAAGCAGCCGCACTCGAACAGATACGCAAAGCTAATTACCAGCAGAAACTCGACATCATCGAAAAGATAAAGACACTCACAGAAAATCCAGATGAGATAAACCGTGCTTACAACGACTTTAAGGAACTACAGCAACAATGGAACGACATCAAAGAGGTGCCGGCAGAGACAGCTACCAACCTCTGGAAAATTTACCAGCAAGCAGTAGAAGCATTCTATGACACTTTGAAACTCAGCAACGAATTGCGTGCTTATGACTTCAAGAAAAACCTTGAAAAGAAAACATCCCTCTGCGAAGCTGCTGAACAGCTAGCAGAAGAGACAGATATCATCGCTGCATTCCGAAAGCTTCAGCAACTCCATCAGGATTTCCGCGAAACAGGTCCTGTAGCCAATGATTTGCGTGAAGAAATCTGGACACGTTTCAAAGATGCCTCAACTGTCATCAATAAGCGTCATCAGGAGTATTTTGAAGCCCGCAAACAAAAAGAAGAAGAAAATCTTGCCAAGAAAACGAGCATCTGCGAAACAATAGAAAGCTACAATTTCGAAGAACTTAAGACTTTTGCAGAATGGAATAGTCTTTCCGAAAAGATTACAGTCCTCCAAGCAGAATGGAAAACGATTGGTTACGCTCCACAGAAAATGAACACAAAAATTTTCGAGAGATTCCGTGCTGCCTGCGACAACTTCTTCACACACAAAAACGAATATTTCCAGTCTGTCCGCGACAATCTTAACCAGAACTATGCCCTCAAACTCGAACTGGCCGAGAAAGCAGAAGCGCTGAAAGACAGTACTGACTGGAAAGCTACGACTGACGCATTCGTTGAACTTCAAAAACAGTGGAGAGCCATCGGCACGGTACCCAAGAAGTACAGCGACCAAATTTGGGAACGCTTCAACGGAGCTTGCGATGCTTTCTTCGCTGAAAAAAAAGAAGCCAGCCAAGATGCTCATTCTGAACAAACTGCCAACATGGAAAAAAAGAAGAGTAT
>CAJGCU010000013.1 GCA_904501945.1 uncultured Bacteroidaceae bacterium | reverse complement strand
GCTACAGTTCAAAAATGCATTTGTCATTTTTGAAAAATGTCTAATAATATCTATAGTTACTATAACTATATATTATATAAATATTTAATAATTAATAAGTTATAAGAATAATACTATTATGGGACCGGTATGTGGCGCATTGGGTAATGGTTTTTAAAAGAACTGTAGCGCTGCAACGCTGTAACTTGTTCAGCCATGAAGCATAAAGAAAACGGCACATCCCAAATGAATGTGCCGCTTGTATTGAATCGTTATACAGCGTCTTCGCTTGGGTCGATGTTCAACCCTGTGCTGATAGGTGCTGTTTCAAGATTTTCAGCTTTCTTGATGGAGTAAGAACCATCTGGCGCGATTTTAACTTCGAGTGGAAATACCATGTCGGATGTCTCGTCTGGGTCGCCTACTGTAACGATGAAATAGAGCGCAGAACGGTCTTCGTCTCGTTTGGTGAAGTTATAGTTCACTCCAACCATTGTGGATGTCTTTAAGAAATCGGCAGGTACAATGTCTTTAAAGTTGTTCTTCAAAAATTTCTTGTTGAATATTTGCTCGTCGCCACGTGATACCTTGATGCTGACTCTGCTTTCATGATATTCAAGTCCTTGCGGATTGATGAGGGTGGGCAAAGTGTCAACGTGTTCGAGCGTATAAGTGTAGTTGAAGATTTTTCCTCCTATGGCAATGGTGTCAGATATGCTGTAGTCGCGCAGGGAGATGACGCCTGTCTCCGTATCGACGTCTTCTACAATGCGTTCTGGAATTGCAGGGGCTTTGTCGCCTGTACATGATATGGCTGCCAATGTGAGCAATGTGATGATTGCTGTTTTCAATGTTTTCATCGATATTTCGGTTTTGGTAGTTATGACTGCAAAATTCGTAAAAGAAAGTGATTTGAACAAATGAAATCTGAAAATAATTGAAGAATGTGGCATTTTTGGTGGGATGTGTGGGAAAAAGTCTGTAACTTTGCAGTACAATAAAGACTTTCAAGAAGAAATGGGACTGTTGAAGAAAAACCCGAGAAATTGGCGTGTGAAGAGCGGGCAACCGCTGACTGAAATGGACAAGAAGATTCTGGCATTTCAGAATAGAGGCTATTTGGTGCCCACGCGTGACTTGATTAAAACTCCAGAGCAGATTGAAGGTATCCGTAAGGCTGGTCAGCTGAATACGGCTGTGCTGGATTATGTGGCGGAAAGAATACGCGAGGGTATGTCCACGCTGGAGATTGACCAGCTGGTGTATGACTTTACGACTAAGCATGGCGGTATTCCTGCTCCTCTCAATTATGAGGGATTCCCTAAAAGTTGCTGTACCAGTTTGAACGAGGTGGTGTGTCATGGCATCCCTAGCGATGAGGAAGTTTTGGAGGAAGGCGATATTCTCAATGTGGATTGTACTACAATCGTGGACGGCTTCTTTGCTGATGCCAGCAGAATGTTCATAATTGGCAATACAACACCTGAAAGACGGAGGCTCGTCGAAGTGGCAAAGGAATGTCTTGAAGTGGGTGCAGCGGCTTGCAAACCTTATACGTTTGTAGGTGATTCGGCTGCTGCCATTACGCAGCATGCTCACAAGAATGGATGTACGGTCGTGCGTGACCTGTGCGGGCATGGGGTTGGCAATGCTTTCCATGAACAGCCTGATATGGAGCACTACGGCAGAAAGGGAACGGGGATGCTGCTGGTTCCAGGCATGGTGTTTACGATTGAGCCGATGATCAATGCGGGCGACTGGAAAGTGTTTGTAGACAGCGAAGATGACTGGACGGTGGTGACTGAGGATTACAGCGACTCAGCTCAGTGGGAGCACACCTTTCTGATGACAGAAGAAGGGCTGGAAATTTTAACTTATTAAATTATGTATATTTTAGCAATAGAGAGTTCGTGTGATGACACGAGTGCAGCTGTGCTGAGAGACGGAATATTGCTGAGCAATGTAACGGCTTCGCAGGCAGTGCATGAGGAGTATGGTGGCGTAGTGCCAGAATTGGCCAGTCGCGCTCATCAGCAGAATATTGTGCCTGTGGTGGATGCTGCCATCAAGCGAGCTGGTATCACAAAGGAAGACTTGAATGCTGTGGCTTTTACGCGTGGCCCCGGTTTGATGGGTAGTCTTTTGGTTGGCGTGAGCTTTGCAAAGGGGTTTGCGAGGAGCTTAGGCATTCCGATGATTGATGTCAATCACTTGCAAGGTCATGTGCTGGCGCATTTTATCCGTGAGAGCGAGGACGACCAAGACCAGCCGACATTCCCTTATCTGTGTTTGCTTGTGAGTGGAGGTAACAGTCAGATTGTGAAGGTGAACTCCTATAAAGATATGGAAATCTTGGGACAAACCATAGATGATGCTGCAGGAGAGGCTATTGATAAGTGCTCTAAGGTGATGGGCTTGGGGTATCCTGGTGGTCCTATCATCGATAAGTTGGCAAGACAGGGCAATCCTGACGCATTTGAGTTTTCGAAGCCAGACATAGCAGGTTATGATTATAGTTTTTCAGGATTGAAGACTTCGTTTCTTTATCATCTGAGAGATTGGATAAAGGAAGACCCTGACTTTATCGAACATCATAAGGAGGATTTGGCAGCATCGCTGGAAAAGACCATTGTGGATATTCTGATGAAGAAGCTGCGCAAGGCCGTGAAGGACACGGGCATCAAGCAGGTGGCAGTGGCAGGTGGTGTGAGTGCCAACAATGGACTTCGCAATGCGTTTCATGACCATGCCAAGCGTTACCACTGGAAGATTTTCATACCAAAGTTCTCTTATACGACGGACAATGCTGCGATGATTGGCATTACTGGTTATTTCAAATATTTGGATAAGGATTTTGCAACGATTGATTTGCCTGCATACGCACGAATCAGCCCTCATGTAAAAAAAAAATAATTGATGAAAGAAATTCGTTTCTTCTATGTACCCAATGCTGACAGCGTGAATGAGTTGCCTGAAGAGGAGGCTCAGCACGCTGTTCGTGTACTTCGTCTGGGGATGGGTGATGAGATGATGCTGATGGACGGACAAGGCACGTTTTACCGTGGTGTGGTGACTGAAGCTACCAAGAAGAGGTGTCTTTACCGTATTGAAGAAGTCCTGCCGCAAGAACGTCAGTGGTTGCCACATCTGCATATAGCAATGGCGCCGACAAAGAATATGGACAGGACGGAATGGTTTGCAGAAAAAGCGACGGAGATAGGGTTTGACGAGCTTACTTTCTTGCGTTGCCAATGGTCAGAGCGAACAGTCATAAAGACTGAGCGTGTGGATAAAATTTTGGTGTCTGCGATGAAGCAGAGTCGTAAGGCATGGAAGCCTGTATTGAATGAAATGACAGATTTCAAGGTTTTTCTGCAAAAGATAGAAGAACAGGAGAAGGCGAGTGGAGTGACGAAGCAGAAATTTATCTGCCATTGTCATGAAGAAGATTTGGGAGGAAAAGTGCCTTTGAAAGATGCTGTGAAAAGTGGAGAGGATGTGCTGGTAATGGTGGGGCCAGAAGGAGACTTTTCTATGGATGAGGTGAAAATGGCTGAAGAAAAGGGCTTTCAAAGTGTGACTTTGGGAAAGAGCCGGCTGAGAACGGAAACGGCAGCGCTGGTTGTTGCTCATATTATTAATTTAGTAAATCAATAGTAGAATGAAAAAGAATCATTGTTTTGTGGCAATAATGCTGATTGTCATGGTGTTGTGCTCTTGTTCTGGAGGCGACTACCAGAAAGTGATACCAGCAGAAGCAACATTGGTCGTACGAGCAGATTTGAAATCTCTTGCTGCGAAAAGTGATTTTCAGCATTCTAAAACAATGGATTTTCTTAATGAAGCCCTCATGGCCGTGACAGAAGGTCAAGGTTCTGAGAAGATGAAAGAATATATGGAAAACCCTATGAAGATCGGGCTTGATTTCAGTGTTCCTTCGTATTTCTTTATGGTGGGTGATGAGACTATGGGCGTAACCATGAAAGTTCTTGATGAAGATGATGTGGAAAATTTTCTTTTGTTGTTGCAGCAGCAAGGCATAGCAACCAAGCCTGTGGAGAAAGATGGATTGATGTGTGGCACGTTGTTGGGCGATGTGCATTACGCTTATGATGCCAGTTCTCTTCTTTTTCTGTCTTCGTCTAAAGGAAAAGGAATGGTCAGCCGCTTGTTGAATGAGTTGATGAATTTGGAAGAAAGGGATTGCTTTATCAATACTCCTGCATATAGCCGTATGAGTGTCGAGACTGGAGACGTGGTCTTTACAGCGGCTATGCCTTTATCGTTTGACACTAATACATTTGATATGATGGCAAGCCTGACATTTGAGAATGGAAGAGCATTGTGCAAGACGAAAATGTGGGGTAGGACAGACAAGGCGCAGGCATTGATTGATGAGGCTAATGCGAATTTTAGCAACATTAATGGAAAGTATGTTGAATCTGTATCGAATGATTTGTTTTTCTGGGTTGTGGCAAATGTAAAGGGTGGCTGGTTATTGGATAAGATGAAGAAGGATAAATCTGCAAAAGAATTCCTGTTCTTGTTGGAACGCGCCGTAGATGTTGAGCAGATGCTTAGAGCTGTAGATGGCGATGTGGCGATAGAATTACAGATGAATGCTGCCAATGTGATGAGTTCTCCAGAATTTATAGTATACGCAGAATTGAAAAACTCTGATTTTCTCGCAGATGTGGATTATTGGAAAGAAAGCATGAAGGCTTATGGAATATCTATGCAGGACGAAGGCGAAAACCAATATTTGCTTGCTGGTGAAGGCGAAAAATATCGATTTGGAGTACAGGATAAAAACCTGTATGTTGCTTCAGAAAGAGCAAGCAGTATTGTCGCAGATGAAAACCCATTGACGGCTTATACGGAGAACATTAAGAACAGCAAGTTGTTTGTGTATGTGAACATGGATAAAATGAATCACAAGGACTTTGTTAAGGATTTTAATTGGCTGCAGGGAATAGAAGAGTTTAATCCATTTGAAGTAGCTATAATACGTATGCCTTCATGGGGCGAGATGAATCTGGTGATTGAAATGAAGAATAAGGAAGAAAATTTTTTGAAACAGATTTTATAAATGAATAATATACAACTGGTCAATACACTTCCAAACGTATTCCAAAATCGTATGGATATTGGAAGTGACATCTGGCAAAAGGATATCACTTTTGAAAAAGGAAAAACATATCTGCTGGAAGCTAATTCAGGTACAGGAAAGTCGTCGTTGTGTAGTTATATATATGGTTATCGCCGCGATTATCAAGGACAAATTCTTTTTGATGGAGAAGATATTAGTCAATATACTATCGCCCAGTGGACAAGTGTTCGTAAGAAACATATTTCTTTGTTGTGGCAAGAGCTACGCTTGTTTCCCGAATTGACTGCATTAGAAAATGTGCAGATTAAAAACAAGTTGACAGGCATGCAGAAGAAAAAACAGATCTTGGAGTGGTTTGATATTCTTGGTATTACGGACAAACAGGATGTTAAGATAGGGCAAATGTCGCTTGGGCAGCAACAGCGTGTGGCATTGATACGTTCACTCTGTCAGCCTTTTGATTTTCTTTTTGTTGATGAGCCGATAAGCCATTTGGATGATACGAATTCTGAAATCATGGGGCGTGTCATGATGGCTGAGGCAAAGAAGCAGGGAGCAGGCATTGTGGCAACGAGTATAGGCAAGCATATAGAACTGCCTTACGACCAAGTGTTTAACCTTTAATTTGTGTGATGAAGATGAATTTGATTTGGAAACTTTTACGTCAGCATATCAGTATTTCGCAATTTGCGGGATTCTTCTTTGCCAATCTTGTTGGTGTGGCGATTGTCTTGATTGGTATTCAGTTCTATAATGATTATCAGGAACTTGGGAATGAGGATGGCTTCATGAAGTCTGATTATGTAATTGTCAATAAGGAAATCGGAGCCATGTCAGCATTTACAGGTGCACAGAATACATTTACAGAAGAGGAAATAGATGAATTTAAGGAATCTGGTTTTGTAGAACGTATAGGAGCGTTTACTCCAAGCTCTTTTAACGTACGAGCGCAATTTGAAGTGGAGGGGTTTATGAATTTCTCGACCGAGATGTTCTTTGAAAGTGTTCCAGATGATTTTGTTGATGTAAAAAGTGATGCGTGGCGTTATGTAGAGGGGAGTGATGAGATACCTATTATTTTACCCAAGAACTATCTTGATTTGTATAATTTTGGTTATGCTCAAGGTAAAGGATTGCCAAAGCTTAGTGAGGGAATCTTAGGAGCTATGAGATTGAAGATTCTGATAGGGAGGAATGGTGAAAATGATGAGTTTTTTGGTAGGATTGTTGGCTTTTCGTCGCGTTTGAACACTATTCTTGTACCTGAGGTATTTATGCAATGGGCGAATGGAAAATACATGAATTCGAATGTGGCGAAAGATCCAACTCGCCTTGTCGTAGAAGTGACAAATCCGGCAGATGAACGTGTTGCAAGTTTTCTTCAAGAGCGCGGTTATGAGACAGATGCCGATAAACTGGATGCGTCAAAAACAACTTTTGTTTTACGTGTAATTGTAAGCATAGTAATGGCGATAGGCATTGTTATTAGTCTTCTTTCATTCTATATTTTGATGTTGAGCATTTTTCTGCTTGTGCAAAAAAATAGTGCTAAACTCGAGAATTTGTTGCTGCTTGGCTATTCTCCTGCTAAAGTTTCGTTCCCTTACCAAGCAATGACAATAAGTTTGAATGTATTGGTTCTGATACTTGCCATTGTTGTCATGCTGATAGTTAGAGCTGTATATCTTAGTTATTTTGAGAGTTTCTTTCCTAATATGAGTGTACAGGGAGTTCTTCCTGCGTTTTTAGCAGGATTACTTCTGTTGGTAATTGTTAGTGTTTTCCATGTCATTGTGATTAGAAAAAAAGTGATTAATATCTGGAAAGGAAAAGAATAGAAATGGAAAGAGTTTATCAAATCAATCAATATTTGACAGGGCATAATCCTCAATGTATTGTTCCTTTGGCGGGTGCAGGTAGCAATCGTCGCTACTTTCGTGTCATGGGTGAAAAGGAAAGCTTAATAGCAGTTATAGGAACCAATAAAGAGGAGAACGAAGCATTTCTTGCGTTGGCACAAATATTTAAACGAAGCAATTTACCTGTTCCTGAAGTGCTGTTTGTCTCTGATGATAGAATGGTGTATTTACAGGAAGATTGTGGAGATGAATCGTTATATTCGTTGATGTTGCAGCATCGCCAAAAGGATGGCACATTAGATGCAGAAGCACTAGATGCTTTACGTGCAACCATTAAAATGTTGCCACGTTTTCAGTTCTTGCCGTTAGTGGATAAAAATGCAAGCAACCTTTTTGTGCATTGTTATCCTCAGCAAGAGATGGATAGAACGAGCATCATGTTTGACCTCAATTATTTCAAATATTGTTTTCTGAAATTGAAAGGTTTGGAATTCAATGAGTTCAAATTGCAACAAGATTTTGAACGCTTGGCGGATGATCTTCTTGCTGAACAAGAAAATACTTTTCTTTATCGTGATTTTCAGTCAAGAAATGTCATGCTAAAAGAAGGGAAACCTTATTTCATCGACTTTCAAGGAGGCCGTCGAGGTTCTATTTTCTATGATGTGGCCTCTTTTTTATGGCAGTCGTCTGCGAGATTTTCTGATTCAGAACGCGACCTTTTGATAGATGAATATCTTGAGGCTTTGCAACCTTATAAATCAATTGAGAAAGAGACGTTTGTGAAGCGTTTACATCTTTTTGTCCTTTTCCGTATCCTTCAGGTGCTTGGTGCTTATGGCTATCGTGGTCTTTGGGAAAGGAAAGAGTATTTTGCTAAAAGCATCCCTTTGGCTATTTGTAATTTAGGAAGTGAGCTTGCTTTGGGTGTTTGTGAATCATATCCTTATCTCAAAGAAGTTGCCCAAGAACTAATAGCTCTTAATGCTCAAGAAGAAGCAAGCAGGGAGAAAGAGTCCGCGAAGAAGGCAAAAGTGGCAACTTATCTGCAAAACGACAATACCTATCTTAATAAAGATACTTCAACTCCACTTGTTGTCCGTGTCTTCTCCTTTTCATTCAAAAAAGGTATTCCAGAAGATGAAACAGGTAATGGAGGAGGGTATGTGTTTGATTGCCGAAGTACGCATAACCCTGGGCGTTATGACGAGTATAAGCCTCTTACAGGCCTTGACCAACCTGTGATTGAATTCCTCGAATCCGATGGGGAAATACTTGCTTTTCTCGATAGTGTGTACAAAATTGTCGATTTTCATGTGGCACGCTTTAAAGAGCGAGGTTTTGCAAACATGCAAATCTCTTTTGGCTGTACAGGCGGTCGTCATCGTTCCGTTTATAGTGCGCAGCATGTAGCAGAGCATATTTGTGAAAAGTTTGGTATAGAGGTCCGTGTTTATCATCGCGAACAAGGAATAACTCAAATTCTAATTCCTCAATCCTAAATTCATATTAATCACTATATTATGAATGCACTCATTTTCGCAGCAGGTCTTGGCACTCGGCTTAAGCCTCTAACAGACACTATGCCTAAAGCAATGGTGCCAATATGTGGGAAACCGCTTATACAAATCCTTATTGAGAAGTTGAAAAAAGTAGGCGTAAATGAGATTGTTATCAATGTTCATCATTTTGCTCAGCAAATTATTGATTTTGTTGAGTTGAACGATGGCTTTGGTGTCAATATCAAGTTTAGTGATGAGACTAATTTGCTGCTCGAAACGGGTGGTGGGCTTAAGCAAGCTGCGACTCTTTTTTCTCATGATGCTCCAATTCTTGTGCACAATGTTGATATTCTGTCCAATGCTGATATCCTTTCTCTTTATAATAGTGCGTCCTCTACAGTTCTTCTTGTTTCTCAGCGAGATACTCAACGCTATCTTCTTTTTGATAGTACAAGCCGCCTTGTTGGTTGGACCAATATTGCAACAGGAGAAATCAAGTCACCATACCCTGAAATTAAGGCATTAGAGGTGGATTATCAACTGTCGGTGATTAATTCGCACTTTCAAAAGTATGCTTATTCAGGCATACAAGTTTTTCATCCTTCTCTTCTCCCTCTTATGGATGATTGGCAAGGTCGATTCTCCATTATTGATTTTTATCTTAGTATTTGTCATCAAGTGGATATTCGGTGTTGTTTTGACCCTAAACTTCAGTTGTTTGATGTAGGGAAAATAGATATGATAACGAAAGCAGAGGATTTTTATTTGCAGAATTTAAGTGTTAATTAATTGTGAATTCTTTAAGAAAATTTCTTAAACCCTGTTAACAAATTCGTTCTATTTGTTAAACTATTTCAAAGAAAAAGAAAAACCTCTTTGAAATGTTTTGTTATTACGATGATTTGTTGTTATTTTGTTTCCGAAATCAACAAAAAACGAGCATTTTTGTGTTTTTGCGAGATTGTTTGATTGTATAATAGTTCGTCCTTTGAAAAAATATGACAAAAGATGATTAAACATTGGATGCAGAATTAATAAATTACTAATTAACAAATAATAGAACAACACAAAGACTATGAAACAAAAAACAAAATTTTATGGTGCGTTGCTAGGTGTAGCTTTTTTCTCTGGATTGACAGGAGCATTTGCGTACTCGTTAGCACAAAAAACGAATGAAAAAGATTTGCCTGTACAGGAATTGGCAATGGAGCAGCCTAAGTTGATGCGACTGTCCAATACAGCTCTGCCTGTGTCGCAGCCTGTTGATTTGACAGAGGCTGCCGAGAAAGCTTGTAATGCAGTTGTTTATATAAAATGTGTGCAAGTTAGTAAAACCAGAACGATCGAGTATCAAGATCCCTTTGCTGATTTCTTTGGGGAATTTTTTGGACGCGGCCAGGGTGGAACTCAACGCAGGCAGATGCAAACACCTAAGCGTGAATCAGCTGGTTCTGGAGTGATTATTTCAGAAGATGGCTATATAGTTACTAATAATCACGTTGTAGAGAATGCCGATGAGATTACTATTACGCTGAATGATAATAGAGAGTTTACGGCACGTGTTATAGGTCTTGATAGCGACACAGATCTTGCTCTGCTGAAAGTTGATGCAACAGGTCTTCCTGCGATTGTCATAGGTGATTCCGACAACCTGAAAGTGGGCGAATGGGTTCTTGCTGTTGGCAATCCTTTTAATCTTACTTCTACTGTGACTGCTGGTATCGTTTCTGCTAAAGCACGTAATCTTCGCGCAAGCAAGAATGGAATTGAATCATTTATACAGACCGATGCTGCTATCAATCAAGGAAATTCTGGAGGTGCATTGGTAAATGTTCGAGGTGAGTTGGTAGGAATCAACGCGATGCTCTATTCGCAGACGGGTTCATTTACTGGTTATGGTTTTGCCATTCCTACGACTATTATGAAGAAAGTGGTGACTGACCTCCGTTCGTATGGTACGGTTCAGCGTGCAATGTTTGGCATTAGTGGTATGACTTTACATGATTATGTGACGAGCGAGAAGTCTAAGGATAGCGATTTCAAGGCTGATTTCGGCACTGTTGATGGTGTGTATGTGGACGAAGTAGTTGAAGGAGGAGCTGCAGCTGAAGCAGGATTGAAACAAGGTGACATCATTGTTTCTGTTGATGGAAAGGAAATTACGAAGATGTCAGAACTTCAAGAAGTAACAACAAAATATTTGCCAGGAGACAAGGCTAAAGTAGGCTATATTCGCGAAAAGAAAGAGAAGACGGCAGTTATCACATTCCGTAATGCGAAAGGAAACACTAATGTGATAAAGGCGCAGAATATTGATGCACTTGGCGCTGAATTTAAGGAACTTACCGACAAGCAGAAGGAAACTTTAAATCTCTCTTATGGTTTGCAGGTTGTGAAGTTGACTTCTGGTTATCTGAAAGATGCAGGAATGCCAGAAAACTTCATTATCTTGAAGATAAACAACCAAAGTATCAAGTCACAATCAGATTTGGAAACAGTCTTCAGAAATGCACAGGCAAGTGACGAACAAACCCTTTGGATATGGGGAAAAACACCTTCAGGAAGGTCAATGTCATTCGCTGTTCTGCTTGGTGAATAGTTTTGCTGAATGTTAAAAATGCGAGGGATTTGGATTTTTTTTCCAAATCCCTTGCTATTTTCATCAGAAAGACTTACCTTTGCTAAAAATAAGAGAAATGGAAGTCTTTCAGGCAAGCGTGTTTGGGCATGAAGACGGAAGTTAACATACAGCGGGGGTACAGGATCGATCGGGATACTCATCAAATTATTTATTGAAACCGAGATGATTTTGCCGTCTGATGGCGGGCCACAACCCAGAAGTCGCCATATCGTTGAATATGGAGATTCGGTTTCTGGAAACCTTTGAGTCGGTGGATTACAAAGGGCGGCAAATGCTCAAATCTTATTACGTCGGAGTTTCATCACATCTCCTCCCCGCTTCTTATAAGAGGACATGCCATATTAAGGCGTGCCCTCTTTTGTTACCTCATTTTCTTTTTTCTGTCATAAATGCTTTAGAAACGATGTGCCCCTCATCGCAATTTCGTAGTGAGATAGAACGAAATTATGTTATGCGGCATACCCCAAGTGAATCGCAATGACGGAATAATTCACATAGGAAAGTTTAAGGGCAAGACTCCTGTACCAGTATGTATCTGTTAACGTGAGATTGACGAAACAACACTTCTTTCTTACCTGGTATCCATATCTCATTATCGAGAGGTAGTATTGTGGTATTGAAAACAAGGAATGAATCCCAAGTGCTCACCGTGTGCATAATATTATCAACATGGTGGTTAAAATATTTCGTATACGGTATTTTAAATATAATATAGACGGTGAAGATAAAATGGAGTTTGTTGATGTCAATGCGTGAGGCTCGCTAATTCCCCAATGGTGTTTGAATTTCTAAAGCGAATAAATGCACTGAATTCAATAGACAGACAAGCATAATAAAACTCTGATGGTTGAATTGTCTGGAGATGGAACTTTTTGGAATATAAATACCGCAGGAATATTCAAGACATCCTACGGTAGAAATAGAAAAGAAGTGTATAACCGCCATACTACGGATAAGCAGTCTGCCGAAACTGCTGAAGCATCGCTCTCAGGAGAACAAAGCGGCACTACTCCTTCGACCAGCATGAATGCTCCTACATCTTCTGCCGACAAAGGTACAACAAATTCAGAAACTTCCAAAGAAAAGGCAGAGAAAAAAATATCCAAATCAGAATTCCTCTCTTCTCTTGGGGAAGTTGTGTCCATGCGTGACTGGCTGATGCGCAAGCTGTATGGCGGCGGTGTGAAGTTGATATGGAAGGATCGCGATACAAGCAATCCTCGATGGCTTGAAGGAGAACGGCATTGAAATTGCTACTTACAGAGCTGGCAATGAGAAGTCAAGAGCACGTCTTATCAATAAGGAATCGGAGGGCATCCGTTTCAGCATCAAGGGCAGAAATACAGAAGAGCAACGCAGAAGCACTCTTGCTTCCGAGACGGAAGATGTTGCAAGTGAAGACCTGATATTCTTGCAGAATGCTTTGGGTGATATAGCTTTGTCGCGGAACACAAGGCTGTCTTCATCCAACAAGGCTGTTGCGATGTATGACAAAGTGAACGGCACAAACGTGGCGGGATTCTTTAATTATCTTCGTAATAACAAGCAGGCTAAAAAGGGTGAGCCTTCTAATTTCCATATTGCCAATGCTGGAACATTGCTTGAGCAGTACGGCATCAAGGGCAAGTTCATGGTGGGTGACTTCACGTTCTCAAGAACTCACACAGACAACGAAGACCACAAACTGGGTGTCAAGGAATGGGTTGATGTGATTAACAACCTGAATAATCCTTTGGCAATAACAAGTTATAAGGGTTTGCCTAACGAATATCGCATATACACTTATGCTACAATCAATGGCAAGAATATTTGTGTGGGCGTGAATGTATCTCTACAGGATGGTGTTATTAATTTGTCAAACATAATATCCGCTTACGGCAGGGATGTTAACACGTTGTTGGGCAAAGAAAAGGTTAACTTGCTATATCCTGCTACTGAGGAAGAATTAAAGCGGAGGATTTCGCAAGGTTCCACAGCGCATAATTCGCTGCTAAATGCTCCATCTTCCGCTTCGGGTGCAAAGGTAATAGAAGAATTTGAGAATCCAAAACTTTCTGATGTAAAAAATGTTAAAACTCGCTTCAGCATCAAGGGCAGAAATGCAGAGGAGCAGTTCATCATTGATGAAGCGAAGAAGAACGGAACTTGGATGAAAACCCCCAATGGCAATCCTACCCATTTGACCGAGAAGCAGTGGGCGCAGGTTCGCACCAAGTCTTTCAAGAAGTGGTTTGGGGATTGGGAGGCATGGTTTAAGAAGAATTTCTTGTTGAACGGGACACCTGTTGCAAACCTCACGGGTAACGAATTTGCGAGATTGGAAGGCAAGACTTTAACAGACCAAGTTGCCGAGTATTTTGACAGTATAGGCAATAAGGCTCTTTCTCCGTTGTATGGTGATGTTATTCTTGATAGAAGAGGGGCAGATGATAGCTTAGCCCACGGGATGGGTAGGAATAAGGCGATTGCTTACGCTTCGGTTAAGGATGTTATAGAGAACGGTGTACTTATAAACTATGATGTAAATCACAAGAACCGTGGTTATGATAGTGCTATAATTGCTGCTCCTATAACAATTAATAATGAGAGATATGTTTGCGAAGTGGTTATTACAAGGATGGAAGATAATAGATTTTATCTACATGAAGTTACATCTATAGAAAAACTCCAAGATGCCGTTTTTTTAACAAATTTGGGTCTAAGCCCTTCCGCACACCTTGGAGCCGCTGCAAATGTACTACAAAATGTTTTATCTGCAAAGGAATCTTCAAAAATTGTTGACGAGAATGGTGAGCCGATGGTGGTTTATCATGATACGAACTCCAGAATTTTCATAAACAGAGAAACAGGCGAGAACTGGGATGACCTTGACTGGGGGGCAAGAGCTGAGTGGGAAGGTCGTTCTGACTGGGATGAATATTGGGAAGAGCAAGATTTCTATACCTTTGACAATAAGAATCACGGAAGACGAAATAGCTATTTGCAATGAACAAAATCGCAAAGAACTAGGACGGAAAGTTCGTTTTAAACTTTTTTATAGAATAATTTGTGGGAAAGTTTTGAAAATGCCTTGAAAAAGTTCTATCTTTGTATGAATTTTGCAAAATTTCTATGAGACAATTAAAAATCACTAAGTCAATCACGAACCGTGAGAGTGCTTCGCTGGATAAGTACTTGCAGGAAATCGGTCGTGAGGAGTTAATCACTGTTGAAGAAGAAGTTGAACTTGCTGCCAAGATTCGCAAGGGAGGCGTGGAGGGCCGTCGTGCTCTTGAGAAATTGACAAAAGCCAATTTGCGTTTCGTTGTGTCTGTGGCAAAGCAGTATCAGAATCAGGGCTTGAGTTTGCCAGACCTTATTAATGAGGGAAATTTGGGCTTGATAAAGGCTGCGGAGAAGTTTGACGAGACGCGTGGATTTAAGTTTATCAGCTATGCAGTGTGGTGGATCCGTCAGAGCATTTTGCAGGCGCTGGCAGAACAGAGCCGTATTGTACGTTTGCCGTTGAATCAGGTAGGTTCATTGGCAAAAATAGGAAAGGCTTTCTCTAAGTTTGAACAGGAGAATGAACGCCGTCCATCACCTGAGGAACTGGCAATGCAGCTGGACCTTCCAGTGGACAAAGTTGCTGATACCATGAAGCAGAGTGGCCGTCACATCAGTGTTGATGCGCCATTTGTGGAAGGTGAGGACAATAGTTTGCTGGACGTGCTTTCTAATCCGGATTCTCCGTCAGCCGACAAGACGCTGGTCACAGAGTCTTTGCAGCGTGAGATAGAACGTGCGCTTGACACATTGACAACTCGTGAAAAAGAGATTATCAAGATGTTCTTTGGCTTGGGAGAGCCTGAAAAGACTTTGGAAGAAATTGGCGATCGTTTTAATCTTACTCGTGAACGTGTAAGACAGATTAAGGAAAAAGCTATTCGTCGTCTCCGTACGCAGTCAAAGAGCCGCCTTCTGAAGACATATCTTGGATAATTTATTGTTGGAAGTTTGTATGTTAGCCATATTATTATGTTAGCATGTTAGGTGGTAAAACCTGATAACTTTTGACAAATTGAATCCTAAAAACAACTCAATGGTAAAAGTAATGAAGAGATGCGTTTTTGCTGTGCTGTTTCTGATGATTGCTTTCATGGCAGGAGCTCAAGAAACAGTAAAAGGAACAGGGAAAATTTATTTGTTTGGTGTGAGCCAACAGCTGACAGACTCAGTTATTTATATCACAGCCATTCATGAAATTGATAGCATAGATTTGAACAAAAAGACATCATTTTTGCCATATCGTGCAGCTTTCAGCTATCAGCTGGAATCGTTTCTTGAAGATAAGCTATATTTGGCTAATCAGACTTCTTGTGTTTTTTATTCAGAAAAACGTAAAAAACTCTCCAAGGAGCTTTATAAGGTGAAGAAGTTTTATTTAGACAATCCAGAGAAAAAGGTTGTTATATTGAACGAAACTGACTTTAAGTTTTTGCATCCGGTGGATGTGCTCCAAGATGAGTGAAATAAATCGACATATCATAGAAATAGGAAGAACAGTTGCAATAATGCTTTTGAGCGTTGTTGCAACTTGTTGGTTATCATCATGCTCTGATTCTGATGGTAAGGACGAGGAAGAAGTGCTTCCTGATTCGTCATATTCACCCAGCAGAACGGTGATGGTGTATATGGTGGCAGAGAATGATTTATCGGGGGCTGCTGCTGATGACATTCGTGAGATGCTGACAGGAATCAAGGACATGACGCTGTATGCTCATGACCGTTTGGTGATATTTTTAGACGATGTGTCATTGCCTCGCATCTATGTGCTTGACAAGAACGTGAAAGCTTTTAGCCTTTCTGAGCTGAATCCAGTGAAGCAATACAGAGAAGAAGTGAATTCTGCTTCTGCAGCAACACTTTCTGACTTTGTCGATTATGTACAAACGTATTATCCAGCAAGCAGTTATGGATTGGTGATGTGGTCACACGCTTCAGGGTGGATTCCATCCACATTCTCTGGTGACAATCCTCCTGTTCCTGATTCCAAGAAACGCTCCTTTGGTTTGGATAATGGAAGCAACTCTTCATTGTATCTTCAAGGCAATCAGATGAATATTGACGATATGGCTCGTGTCCTTGTGGAAAAAGATGGAGTAGATTTTATTTTATTCGACGCTTGCATGATGCAAAGTGTCGAGAATGTCTATGAGTTGAAGGATGCAGCTCGTTACATTATAGCATCGCCTGCTGAAATTCCAGGTCCAGGGGCTTATTATGCAACGATGGTGAGAGCCATGTTCAAGCAAGAGGCTTATGCTGATGCAATGGTGGATGCCTATTATAACCAGTATGGCAATTCGGGCAATCCTTATGGCATAGTCATTTCGGCTGTAAACACAAGTGCTTTGCCTGCTTTCTCTGCTTACATGAAGAATTTGATTGCAAGGTATGAAGAACGTCTTTTTGCTCTTGACTATCGTTTGTTACTGAATTATTTCCATTATGGAGAATGGACTTATAAGAATACGGATATGTTTGATGTTCGAGGTGTAATGCGTCATCTGCTAGATGAGCAAGAATATGAATCTTGGCAGAATAAAATGTCTCAAGTAGTTCGTTGTAAGCATTCGAATTATTGGTACAGCTTCTATGAAAAAGGAACAGTGCAGATAGAAGATTCTCAATGTTGTGGTTTGTCTATGTTCATTCCTCGCAAAATATATGATGATAATGCGTCAATGAAATACAACATTGTTTTTAAGGACACGAAATGGGCTCAAGATGTGTGGGGAATGTAATCTTGTATATTAGTTATTAATATATTAAGGAGAAAAAAGGGGAAAAAGAAAAGGTAAGAAAAAGTAATGAACATGCAAGCATTTTATAAGGTAGGGGGGCATTGTTACAGAGTGGATTTTCGTGATGAACGGAACTCTGTTGCGCTGTTGGCGTCGAGTGAACCTTTTAAGATAGCAGAAGAGGAGAAAGAAGGAGTGCTGTTTGATTTGGTTGTGGATGATAGCTGGCGCCCACAGCATAAAGGGAAGGAGATTGGAAAGTTCGATTGCGGAGGGAATAATCACTATGTATATGTGCAGGATGATGGTTCCTATCAGATTCTTGTGTGTGATATGGAAGAACGTCATTGCTGCCTGATGCAGGCATTGCCAGATTTCTCTTCGGCTACCGTTTGCTTGAATGGTGATGAGAGGATGCGTGTCTTTGGATTGAACAACGCCTTGATGATGATGTATGCATTTGCAGGTGCAGATAAGATGACGGTGTTGATGCATGCTTCTGTGATGCGCAAGGATGGGAAGGGCTATCTTTGTTTGGGGGTAAGTGGAACGGGAAAGAGTACACATACATCGAATTGGCTGAGATACATTCCTGATACAGAACTGATTAACGATGACAATCCAGTTGTCCGTGTGTGTGCAGATGGTGTTGTCCGTGTCTATGGCTCTCCTTGGAGTGGAAAGACGCCTTGCTATAAGAACGTAAGTGCTATTGCCGCGGGTTTCTTGCAGCTAAAGCAGGCGCCTCATAACAGGATCGAACGCATGAATGTGGTGGATGCTTTTGCTTCCTTGCTGCCTTCATGCTCTGTGATGAAGTGGGACCGCCGCGATTATGTGGGTGTTTGTGATACGGTGGGAAAGGTTTTGGAGCGTGTGCCAGTTTTCTTCTTGGAGAATTTGCCTGACGAAGATGCGTGCCGACTCAGTTTCACGACTCTTTCAGGAATAAAATGACCATTCATTCGGGAGGGTAATGCATGCATAGAATTGTTGAGAATCGTGTGTTTCTGCCGCAAGTTGTCCAATTGATAGAAAATGGACATACGGCAACTATAGTGGCACGAGGCAACAGCATGCGCCCATTCATCGAAGATGGCAGAGATAAACTGGTGCTGGGGCGTGCGGATTCTATAGCAGAGGGCGATGTTGTCCTTGCCGAAGTGTCAGAAGGTTGCTTTGTGTGCCATCGTGTAGATAAGGTTGCAGGTGGAATGGTCACGATGCGTGGCGATGGGAATGTGGTGGGTACAGAAGTGTTTCCAGAAGAGAAGGTGAGGGCAAAGCTGATTCAAGTGATCAGGAATGGGAAGACATATACGTTGACTACGTCACGAGCATGGAAACTCTATTCTGCGATATGGCCACGCTTGCTTCCTGTACGTCGTTATTTATTGGCGTTCTATCGGCTTTTCTGGCTTCGTCAGATGCCAAACAAGTGGAAAAATAGTAAAAAATAGATAGAAAATGAAAATCAAAGAAGGTTTTGAAATACGCAATGTATGTGGCGAGAACATCATCATTGCTCATGGAAAAGAAAATATCGACTTCACGAAAGTCATTACCTTGAATGAGTCTGCTGTGTTGCTTTGGAATAAGGCTGTGGGAAAAGACTTCACTGAAGAGGATTTGGTCAATGTCTTGCTTGATGAGTATGATGTTGAAGTGCCACGTGCAGCAGAAGATGTTAAGAATCTTGTCACTTTGTGGGTCGAAGCAGGACTTGTTAATAAATAAAGGATATTCCGCTGTTATGGCAAAAGTAAACATTGAATCTTCGTGGCTCGAGGTTTTACAGAAAGAATTTGACAAGCCTTATTTTGCACAGCTCATCCAGTTCGTGAAGGCAGAGTATGCTAATGGCGTTTGCTATCCTCCAGGTTCGTTGATATTCAATGCATTCAATCAGTGCCCATGGTCGGATGTAAAGGTTGTGCTTATCGGTCAAGACCCTTATCATGAGCCAGGACAGGCACACGGTCTTTGCTTCTCTGTCAATGAAGGCGTACCTTTCCCTCCTTCGCTTCGCAATATTTTTGCAGAAATCCAGTCAGACATAGGTACCCCAGTTCCTGTTTCTGGCAACTTGACGAGATGGGCGCAGCAGGGAGTTCTTCTGCTCAATGCTACACTGACCGTCCGTGCCCATGCCGCAGCAAGCCATCAGGGCAAGGGGTGGGAGACTTTCACTGATGCTGTCATACGGCTGATTAGCGCAAAGAGAGAACACGTTGTTTTTGTTCTTTGGGGCAGTTTTGCCCAAAGCAAGGAAAAGCTCATCGATTCATCCAAGCATTATGTGTTGAAGTCAGCTCATCCCTCTCCATTGTCTGCCTATCGTGGATTTTTCGGCAATCATCATTTTAGCCTCTGTAATCAGTATCTTCAACAAAACGGAATTAAAACTATAAATTGGTAAATATATGAAAAAGTTATTTTTAACCATTCTTATCTCAATCATCACTTTTACCATTGCTTGGGCTCAAAAAGATAGTAGATTGTCTGTCACTATCTTTGGCGACAGTTATTCAACCTTTGAAGGTTACTTGACTCCAAGCCACAACGAGGCATGGTATTTTTTAGATAGGCAGCAAGTCGATAACGATGTTGTTGCCGTAGAAGATACTTGGTGGCATCAGCTCATCAAGAAGAACGGATGGCGTCTGTGTATGAACAATTCCTACAGCGGTTCAACCATATCTTCCTCTGGCTATGGAGGAGCAGATTACACGCCACGCTCTTTCGTCACCCGTGCTTCCAATCTTGGCAACCCCGATATCATATTCGTGTTCGGTGCAACCAACGACTCATGGGTTCCTGCACCTATAGGCGAGTACAAGTATTCGGGATGGACAAAAGATGATTTGAAGTCTTTCCGTCCTTCATTGGCCAAGATGCTTGACTATATGACGAAGCGTTATTTGGGCGTAAAAATTTATTTCATCCTGAACAGCGAACTCTCTGACGCCATCGATTCTTCAGTCAAGAACATCTGCGCTCACTACAATGTTCCTGTCATTGAATTGCAAGATGTGGAGAAAAAGGCTGGCCATCCTTCCATTGCGGGCATGAAAGCTATTGCAGAGCAGGTTGACGCTTTTGTGAAGAAAGACAAGAATACAGGCCGCAATGCGAAAAAAGCCTTTCAGAAGAGAGTTGCTCTTAAGAAAGGAGTTAATAAAAAGGACATTAAAAAGAAAGAACTCAAGTCAGGCAAAAAGAACAAACGTGAGAAAAAGTCAGAGAAGAAGTAACTGCAGATAAATGAGACGATTCTTAGCATTAGTCATATTCAGTACTGTCCCATTCCTTCTCCGCTCCACACTGTGTGCCCAGACCTCCGACGTGGTTATGATGCAGCACTTGAGCGAGCGGGGTGTCAAGATGTATGATGGTAATTCCGTCAAGTTGCTTAAGACTGGTCACGACAAGTTCATTGATTTGTTCGAGGCTGTTCGCGAGGCCAAGTCCTTCATTCATCTTGAGTATTTCAATTTCAGAAACGACTCTATTGCAGGGCTTCTCTTCCATCTTCTAGCCCAGAAGGTTGAAGAAGGAGTCGAGGTGCGTGCGCTCTACGACGCATTCGGCAATTCGTCTAACAATAAGCCCATTTGCCGCCAGATGCACGATTCCATTTGCTCGCTAGGTATTCAGCTGGTTAAGTTCGACCCCATCCGATTCCCATGGGTCAATCACATCATACCGCGCGACCATCGAAAAATCGTGGTCATCGATGGGCGTATAGCTTATACTGGTGGCATGAATGTGGCTGACTACTATATTGAGGGCATTCCTGAGATAGGACCTTGGCATGATATGCACATGCGTGTGGAAGGCCCAGTGGTGAATGAGCTGCACGCTATATTCTGCCGTATGTGGAATGAAGAGACTGGGGAGTACCTGAGCGGAGAAAAGTATTTTCCGACGCATCACCAGAGCGGTGACCAGCTACGCCTTGCCATTGTTGACCGCCATCCGCCTCATAGTTCAGGCGCCATTCGCGACCTCTTTGCCGAGATGCTCAACACCGCGCAGCATAAAATTCTCCTTATCAGCCCGTATTTTGTGCCCACTCATAAAGTTCGCAAGGCTTTGAAGAATGCCGTTGATAGAGGAGTCGATGTGCAGATACTGCTGTCGGCCAAGAGCGACATCCCCCTCACTCCAGAGGCTTCCCATTATGTGGGCAATAATTTGGCCAAGCGAGGCGCTAACGTGTTCCTATTCCATGGTGGTTTTCATCACACTAAAATCATGATGGTCGATGACCTCTACTGCACCGTCGGTTCGAGCAATATGGATGCACGTTCCCTGCGCTGTGATTATGAAGTGAATGCCGTCATTTTCAGCGAGAAAGTTACGGCAGAGCTGACGCAGCTCTTCAATGAGCAGTTGGAGACATCCACGCGAATGGAAAAGGGCTACTGGAAGACGCGGTCTCTCGGCAAGCAGTTCCAAGGCTGGTTCGGTAACCTTTTGACTCCTTTCTTGTAAGGAGGGTTGGCGGACAGCATACTGCGGCAAGAATTTGGGAAGCCCCCTTTTCTAAACCCTTAGATTTCGCCAAGGCCTTAAAGTATAGAAGGTCCTTAAAGTCTTTAACAACTTCGCTCAGCTTTCAAAAAAAACTCTTAACCATAAAACCCCGTCCAATGAAAAAGATACTTTTATTCTTTGTTTTAAGTTTTCTGCTTTCAGCATCCCATGCTGCTGAAAATCCCAAGCGCGAATTTCGTGGCGCATGGATACAGTGCGTCAACGGGCAATACATCGGGAAGACTCCTGCGCAGATACGTCAGATGCTATCTTCGCAGCTCGATGTGCTGCAGCAGTGCGGCATCAATGCTATCCTTTTTCAGGTGCGCGCCGAAGGCGACGCTCTCTACAAGTCAAGCTACGAGCCATGGTCGCGCTATCTGACAGGCCAGCAGGGCAAGGCGCCTGCCGATGGTTGGGACCCCCTTGCATGGATGGTAGAGCAGTGCCACCAGCGCGAGATGGAGTGCCACGCTTGGATTAACCCTTATCGCGCCAAGACCAAGTTCACCAGCGAACTGGCAGCTAATCATCCTACCGTGCGTCACCCCGAACGAATGTTCCAGTACGACGGACTCTACATCTTCAATCCAGCCATCCCCGCCAATCGCACCTACACCTGCATGGTGGTCGAGGACATCCTTCAGCACTACGATGTCGATGGCATCCACATGGACGACTACTTCTACCCTTATCCTGTGGCAGGTGTCAGCATCCCTGACGAGAACTACTTCAAGGCCGATCCCAGAGGCTTTACCAGCATAGAAGACTGGCGACGTGACAACGTGAATCTCCTCATTCGCGACCTCCATTACCTCATCCGCGAAACCAAGCCGTGGGTGAAGTTTGGTGTTTCTCCTTTCGGCATCTATCGCAACCATCCCAACGGACTTAACACGAAGGAGGGCAGTGCCACCAGTGGAACACAGAACTATGACGACCTCTACGCTGACATCCTCTACTGGGTAGAGCAGGGATGGGTTGACTACAACATACCTCAGATTTACTGGAACCTAGGCACTAAGGCTGCCGACTATGACGTCCTCATTCGCTGGTGGAACGACTACTGCGGCGACCGTCCGCTTTTCATCGGGCAAGACGTTGAACGAACCGTCAAAGGCATTGACCCTCGCAATCCCAATGCCCACCAGATGCTCGTCAAATACGACTTGCAGCGTTCTTTGCCCAATGTACAGGGCTCATGCCAGTGGTATGCTGCAGCCGTAGTCGATAACCCAGGTAACTATCGTACCGTGCTGGAGCAAGTCTATCATTCTACGCCAGCTCTCCAGCCGCTCATGCCTTACATCGATTCCAAAGCCCCCAAGAAACCTCGTAAAGTCAAGCTCAGCGAGCACGCATCTCATCCTGTCCTCATATGGGCTGCTCCTAAAGCAAAGAAGGCGATGGATGAGGCGCGTCAGTATGCAGTCTATCAGTTCGGTCCAGGCGAAGACATCGACCTAGAGTCACCTGCCCATCTTCTTGCCATCACCAGTCAGCAGTCCCTGTCCCTTCCTTCTGCTGAACGTGGCACGGTGTATGTGGTCACCGCTCTCGACCGTCTGCACAACGAGTCCAAGCCTGTTAAGGTGAAAGTGAAGTGATGCCGTAGTACATCCTCGCTTTCACAGATGTGTAGCCTTGTTCAGATGTTGCGCAACTTGATTGTTTCTGTTCTGCAAGTCGCTTCTTGCCTTGTTTAAAAGGCTACAGATATGGTTCAGTAGGGAGGGGAGCTGCGCTTTTTACGTTTTTTCTTTAAGGATTAATAGATTATTGAAGGCCTTGAGGACTCTGTATAGCCAATTCTTACTCTCATCCCTTTTCTCCCTGAACTTTCTTCTTGATGTACTTTTTCAGCCTCTTGTATCCTTCTGCGCCGAGGATGGTGATGCCTGCATACTGGAATGTCTTGGCAAGTCCGAAAAAGAGAGTCCACAGGATGCTCTTGGCTTCGATGCTGATGGGGAGGAGCATCTGAGCAAAGGAGATGATGTAACAGGGGATGCAGAGAAGTAAGACGATGGCTCCAGTGCGCGGTGACAGCGACTGGAGCCATTGCTTTATTTTTGCGAGATAGCTTTTCATTTTTTTCAGTCGATGTAGCGTTTGCTCAGCGGGCTGAATTCTTCTATGCGTCGGTCGCGCAGGAAAGGCCACCAGCGTCGCACGTTTTCGCTACGCTTCATGTCAATGTCAATGATCTGGATGGCTTCTTCGTTGCAGGGTGCCTGATAAAGGATTTCGCCTTGTGGCCCTGCCACGAAGCTGCTGCCCCAGAACTGGATACCGTTGGTCAGCCCAGTGGGGTCTGGCTCATGTCCTGTACGGTTTACTGCAATGACGGGGAGCCCGTTGGCTACGGCGTGTCCTCGCTGTACGGTCATCCAAGCCTGTCGTTGCCGTTCCTGCTCTTCGGGCGTGTCGGACGACTCGTAGCCGATGGCGGTGGGGTAGATGAGCAACTGGGCGCCTTGCAGTGCCATGAGGCGCGCTCCTTCAGGATACCACTGGTCCCAGCACACCTGGACGCCGAGGATGCCGACGCTGGTGTGGATGGGGTGGAATCCAATGTCGCCTGGGGTGAAGTAGAACTTCTCGTAGTAGGCAGGGTCGTCAGGAATGTGCATCTTGCGGTACTTACCTGCAATGCTGCCGTCCTTCTCGATAACTACGGCTGTGTTGTGATAGAGCCCTGGTGCGCGTCGCTCGAACAGCGATGTGACGATGACGACGCCGAATTCCTTGGCCAGCTGTCCGTAGGTGTCGGTAGATGGCCCCGGGATGGGTTCTGCAAGGTCGAACATCTGCGTGTTCTCCTCTTGGCAGAAGTATAATGAGTTGTGCAGTTCCTGCAGCACGATAAGTTCGGCTCCGCCTGCTGCTGCCTGGCGAATGCTCTGAGCCATATGCTCGATGTTTTGGCTGACGCTTGCGCAGCACTTGTTTTGTATCAATCCAACTTTCATGGTAGCAAATTTTTCACAAATTTAGAAATTCTTTTTTATATAGGGATGTTTTGCCGCAAGAAATTCGTAACTTTGCATAATTATTGTATTGTTCAATCATAAGAAATAACAACATCTAATCAGATATGCCCCAAATATCAATACGTGGAAATGAGATGCCGAGTTCGCCTATCCGCAAGCTGGCTCCTTTGGCAGAGGACGCTAAGGCACGCGGAGTGAAGGTGTATCATCTGAACATCGGACAGCCGGACCTGCCGACCCCGCAGGTGGCACTGGATGCTATCAAGAACATTGACCGCAGAATTTTGGAGTACAGTCCATCGCAGGGCTACCTCAGCTATCGCAAGAAGCTGGTGGACTACTATGCCAAGTTTGACATTCGGCTGACGGCTGATGATATCATCATCACCAGCGGCGGAAGCGAGGCGGTGCTGTTTGCCTTTCTGGCCTGCCTGAACCCAGGCGATGAAATTATCGTTCCTGAGCCAGCCTATGCCAACTATATGGCGTTTGCCATTTCGGCCGGTGCGATTATTCGTACCATTGCTACGACGATTGAAGAAGGTTTCTCGCTGCCGAAGGTGGAGAAGTTCGAGGAGCTAATTAATGAGCGCACGCGTGCCATCCTCATCTGCAACCCTAACAACCCGACGGGCTATCTCTATACACGCCGCGAGATGAACCAGATTCGCGACCTGGTGAAGAAATATGACTTGTATCTCTTCTCTGACGAGGTGTATCGCGAGTTCATCTACACAGGCTCACCTTATATCTCAGCCTGTCATCTGGAGGGCGTGGAGCAGAATGTGGTGCTGATTGATTCTGTGTCGAAGCGTTACAGCGAGTGCGGCATCCGCATTGGCGCGCTCATCACGAAGAATGAGGAGATTCGCAAGGCGGTAATGAAGTTCTGCCAGGCGCGCTTGAGCCCTCCGCTCATTGGACAGATTGCAGCCGAGGCAAGTCTGGATGCCCCCGAGGAATATTCGCGTGACATCTATGATGAGTATGTGGAGCGACGTAAGTGTCTGATTGATGGTCTAAACCGCATACCAGGCGTGTATTCGCCCATCCCGATGGGTGCGTTCTATACGGTGGCACGTTTGCCCGTGGACGATTGCGAGAAGTTTTGTGCATGGTGTCTTTCCGACTTCAATTACGAGGGCGAGACGGTGATGATGGCCCCTGCTTCAGGTTTCTACACAACTCCTGGTGCCGGAAAGAATGAGGTGCGCATCGCTTATGTGCTGAAGAAGGAAGACCTTGTGCGTGCTCTCTTCGTGTTGAGAAAGGCGCTGGAGGCTTATCTGGCCGAGTGGAGAATGAGTAGTGACGCAGTGTGAGACGTAAAGTTAAAGAAGGGTGTCTTTCGAGTTCTTTATAGCCAGACGAATATTTGCAGACCATGCAGCTGACGGGGAACGATTTTCTCGTCCAGCCGTGCGTATAGCGATGTTTGGAGTAGCTGTCGGAATGGCTGTCATGCTGATTAGTCTTGCCGTTGTGCTGGGCTTCAAGCGTGAGGTGAGTTCGAAGGTGATGGGATTCGGAAGCCACATTCAGATGGTCAGTCTGACGCAGAACCAGCGGTATGAGATTTTGCCTGTGCTGACCAACGATACCTTGCTCCACGCCGTGAAAGGCGTGCAGGGCATCAGGCATGTGCAGAGATTTGCCAACAAGCTGGGCATCCTGAAAACTGATAATGACTTTTGCGGGTTGAACTTCAAAGGAATAGGCGAGGACTATGACACGGAGTTCTTGAAGAACTGCCTGGTGGAGGGCGAAATGCCGCAGTTCTCTTCGGAGAAAGCATCTAACCAGATTGTGATTTCTCGTAAGGTGGCATCAGATTTAGGTGTCAAATCTGGTGACAGGATTTTTGCCTACTTCATGGGCGAAGAGGAGATGAGGGCAAGGCGCTTGACCATTGCAGGTGTGTTTGAGACGCACATGAATGACTACGACGAAAACTATGTCATCACTGATATATATACTGTGCGCCGACTGAATGGCTGGGAGAAGGAAGAATCGTCGGGACTGGAGATGACGGTGCATGACTTCGAGAAGGTAGATGAACTGACACGCCAGCTGCAGTTGCTCTGCCATGGTACCGACCGCAATGGCGTGACCTACGGAGTATTCAGCATCAAGGCTATTGCAGAGCATACCTTTGCGTGGCTGGCAGTTCTTGACATGAATGTCATGATGATTCTCGGTCTGATGATGCTTGTGAGTGCCTTTACTGTTGCCAGTGGGCTGCTCATCATCATGCTTGAGCGCATCAACATGATAGGTACGTTGAAAGTGCTGGGTACTACCAACGAAACTATCCGCAAGATATTCAGCAATTTCAGCATCCTGCTGGTAGGCAGAGGGCTGCTGTGGGGCAATGCCGCAGGTTTGCTTCTGTGTTGGCTGCAGCAGGAGTTCAGTCTTGTCAAGCTTGATGCCGAAGTCTATTACATCGATTCTGTGCCAATAGCATTTGACTGCCTGCTCATTCTAGCTGTGAACATTGTGACAGTGTTGGTTGCTGCGCTTGTTATATGGGGAAGTTCACACCTCATTAGCCTCGGAAAACCATCGGACACCATTAGATTTGAATAAAAATAAAATATACAATTATATGGAATTAGCAAAAAATTACAGCCCTTCAGACGTTGAAGGAAAGTGGTATCAATATTGGCTTGACAACAAGCTTTTTGCAAGCAAGCCTGACGCTCGACAGCCCTATACGATTGTGATTCCGCCACCAAACGTGACGGGTGTGCTTCACATGGGACACATGTTGAACAATACGATTCAGGATATTCTTATCCGTAAGGCACGCATTGACGGAAAAAATGCTTGCTGGGTGCCAGGCACAGACCATGCT
This sequence comes from uncultured Bacteroidaceae bacterium, assembly GCA_904501945.1. GTDB lineage: Bacteria > Bacteroidota > Bacteroidia > Bacteroidales > Bacteroidaceae > Minthosoma. Next base: position 3,153 of record CAJGCU010000013.1, on the reverse strand, counting down.
TCTATTGCTACAGAAGCAAAGGTTGTTAATCGTCTTGCAGAGCAGGGCATCAAGAAGCGCGATCTCACTCGTGAAGAGTTCCTCAAGCATGCTTGGGATTGGACTGACGAGCACGGAGGCATCATCCTCAAGCAGTTGCGCCGCCTGGGTGCATCATGCGACTGGGACCGTACAGCTTTCACAATGGATGAACTTCGTAGCGAGAGTGTTCTCAAGGTGTTTGTTGACCTCTACAAGAAGGGGCTGATTTACCGTGGACTCCGCATGGTGAACTGGGATCCAAAGGCTCAGACCGTGCTTTCTACGGAAGAGGTAATCTATCGTGACGAGAAGAGCAAGCTTTATCATCTGCGCTACTATGTGGCTGATGCAGATACTAATCCTGTATCCCCAACAGGCGAAGAGGGTGAAGTGCTCCATCAGGACGAAAGCGGCCGTTACTACGCAGTAGTTGCAACAACTCGTCCAGAAACAATCATGGGTGATACAGCTATGTGCGTCAACCCCAAAGACCCAAAGAATCAGTGGCTTCGTGGACACAAGGTCATCGTTCCGCTGGTGAACAGGGTGATTCCTGTCATCGAAGACCGATACGTTGACATTGAATTTGGTACAGGATGCTTGAAGGTGACACCAGCTCACGACGTGAATGACTACGCGCTTGGTAAGGCTCATAACCTCGACACTATAGATATCTTCAATCCAGACGGAACGCTCTCTGAGGAGGCTGGACTCTATGTGGGACAAGACCGCATGGATGTGCGTAAGCAGATTGCCATCGACCTTCAGAATGCAGGACTCATGGAGAAAGTTGAGGACTATGAGAACAAGGTGGGCTACTCTGAACGCAACCAGGATACAGCCGTAGAACCTCGACTCTGCAAGCAGTGGTTCCTCTCAATGAAGCACTTTGCAGACATTGCGCTGCCTCCTGTTCTTGAAGGAAAAATCAAGTTCTATCCAACAAAATATGTCACTACTTACCGCAATTGGCTGGAAAATATTCAGGACTGGTGCATCAGCCGACAGCTCTGGTGGGGACACCGCATCCCAGCCTATTTCTTGCCTACTCCAGAAGGGGAGGAGGAAAAGTATGTGGTGGCACTTACTGCTGAGGAGGCTTTGGAAGAGGCGAAGAAGATTCCTGGTTATGAGAACATTACTCTCGACCAGCTTGTACGTGACGAAGATGCGCTCGACACTTGGTTCTCCTCATGGCTGTGGCCTGTTTCACTCTTCAATGGAATCAACAATCCTGGCAATGAGGAAATCAGCTACTATTACCCAACAGCCGACCTCGTGACCGGTCCAGACATCATCTTCTTCTGGGTGGCTCGCATGATTATGGCTGGCGAAGAGTACATGAAAGATGTTCCTTTCCGCAACGTATATTTCACAGGTATTGTGCGTGATAAGCTCGGTCGCAAGATGTCTAAGTCGCTTGGCAACTCACCAGATCCGCTTGGCTTGATTGACAAGTATGGAGCAGACGGTGTGCGTATGGGTATGCTTCTCTCTGCACCAGCAGGAAATGACATCCTCTTCGATGAGCAGCTCTGTCAGCAGGGTGCAGCATTCTGCAACAAGATTTGGAATGCCTTCCGACTGGTGAAGGGCTGGGAGGTTGCAGAGACATTGGAACAGCCTATGGAGAACAAGAGAACCATTGCATGGATGGAAGCAGTTATTAAGACTGCGCTGGCAGAAATCAATGACCTCTACTCTAAGTATCGTCTCAACGAGGCGCTAATGGCTGTATTCAAGCTATTTACCGATGAGTTCTCTGGCTGGTATCTTGAAATGATTAAACCTGCATATCAGGCTCCTATTGATGCCGCAACATTCAAGGCAACTCTCCAGTTCTTTGAGCAGTTGATGAAGATTATTCATCCTTTCATGCCATTCATCACCGAAGATCTCTATCAGCACATCGCAGAGCGCAAGGATGGCGAAAGCATCATGGTTGACACGCTTGTGCTTGATGCGCCAACAGCAGAAGATGCGCAGTTCATGGCACAGTATGAAGAGGCTAAGCAGATTATCTCTGGAGTGCGTGCAGTTCGTCAGAGCAAGAACATCTCTCCACGTGAACCTCTCACCCTTGAGATTGTTCAGTCCGCAGATGCTGGTAAAAACGTAACCCAGTGTCCAGCCCTTAACGCAATCATCAAGAAGATGGCTTCGCTTGCTGAGATTCAGAATGTTCAGGCTAAGAGCGACGGCACTTCTGCCTTCATGCTTGGTACTACAGAATATGCTGTACAGTTGGGTAATCTGATTGATACGGAAGCTGAAATCCAGAAGATGGAGGCAGAGCTGAAGCACTTGCAGGGATTCCTCGTGGGCGTACAGAAGAAACTTTCCAACGAACGTTTCGTAGCCAACGCGCCTGCCCAAGTGGTAGAGTTGGAACGCAAGAAACAAAGCGATGCCGAAACCAAGATTGCCGCTCTGACGGAAAGCATCGCAAAGCTCAAGAAATAAATATAATCTTAAATATGAAGGAGTTGCATTGTGTGTGCAACTCCTTTTTTTATTTTTTACGAATCTAATTTTCTGCAAAGAAATCATTTTCCGTAACTTTTACAAAGGTTAGTGATAGTATATCTTCAATGTTTATCTGATATGCTTTTAGATAGTAATTTATCTGCCGCTTCCATTCTTCAAATGAATCCGAATCGGCTTTGAAATAAGATGCATAATATTGAATTTCGTTATATACATCAGATTGATGCTCAAATAAATCTCGTATGGTATTTATTTGTACTAATAAATTGCAAATGATTTTAGGCATATTGCCCCATTTGAGTTTCCCATTAATATAAATGTTTCCTTTTCCTCCTGCAGAAAATTTATCGCGTAAACTAGATGTGATGATGGAATATCGGGAGCATAACCAAAGGGCTAGTCCTTGATATTTAATAGTACTTGTACCAAGAATTTCTGGAAATAAAATGTATGCACAGGCTTTGAGGTATTCCTGTGTTGAAGCATCAATGATATCCCACATTCGGATAAGTCCATTTTCTTGTAATGTGGGTGGCTCAAATAGTGTTGTACTTGATTCCGAACTTATCCACCATGGCATTTCTCCTTTCTTGTTATTTCTATGGAATTTCTCTCTATAGTAGTTTCGTACAATTTCTATTTGGT
>CAJGCU010000012.1 GCA_904501945.1 uncultured Bacteroidaceae bacterium | reverse complement strand
TTGTTTTTGCCCATTTCCATAATCCGTTAAACGGCTTGATTCATTGGGCACAAAAAGCAAAGACTGTGCATGGCGAGCATTATTCGGGCATAGGCTTGATTCAACACTCGGAATTTTCATTGTCTTCATTGTTTGACGACATCCCCGATTTCTACGTGGAAATTCATTCTCCAGACGGCACTTGCATGCTGAAGACCGACAATAAGGAAGAGGCTTTCAAGGCAATCGAGAAATTACTGAAGTAATGAGAGTCTAGAGTGTTTTTGAAAGGAGAAAGAAGAAGATAAAAGGAGATGGAGAACAATACATGAAAACGTCACACAACATCCGTCTTCTATCTTCCTCTTTTTCCTTTAAGCCCAGTTTCTCACTCAAAAACGTTTTGTATCAGCCAATAGAGAATCATACCCATAAAATAATATACATTGAACCTCAAAGTGAAAATCTATTCCGACATACTGTTGGCTTGTATATGCTTCTCATGTTACACGCCTCCCGTCTATCTGTTCACCGATGCACGCTTGCTGCCCAAGTGGTATCTGTTTGTCTCGGTGCTGGCGGTGACGGGGCTGCTTGCCGCTGTGACATGGCTGCGCGGCAAGCCCTTGCCTGACGGCATAGGGGCGTTGGCCTCGTTCGGCAAGGTGTTCACGATAGCCACGGCTCTCGAATGCCTGTGGGTCGTTGTCTGTATCGTGAAGGACGGACTGCGGCCTGTTGGCGAGGTGGGAACACTGGGCAATCCCGCAGAACTGGCGCTGCACTTGTGCATCGCCATTCCTATTGCGGTCATGCTGGCAATGGGCAATAGGGAACGGAAATGGCTGGCGCTCTATGGGGCGGCAGCCATTCTGTTTGTCGCAGTGCTGTTGCTCACGCAGTCGCGGACCGGACTGATATGCCTTGCGCTTGATGGCATCATCGGGCTATGCCTGCTGGCACACCGGCTTGTCCGCAGGAAAGGCTTGCGCTGTGTTCTCTACGGAGTGCTGGCGCTGGCACTGCTGGCTGGCACGCTGCTCTATGTCGCTTCCCACAAAACGGCATCCACCTCGGGGCGCGCCTTTATCTTGCAACGCTCGTGGGAACTGGTGGCGGAGCATCCCCTTATAGGGCATGGGCATAGGGGATTTGAGCGTGAATACATGCTGCGGCAAGCGGACTTCTTCAGGGAGCATCCCGGCAGTGAATATGCCATGCTGGCTGATGAGATACATCATCCGCTGAACGAGTTTGTGCATGTGTGGGTGAACTATGGCATTGCAGCTCCTCTCCTGCTGTTTCTGCTGCTTGTGCTCCCTCTGTGGAGGTGGCGGCGCGGCGACAGGAGGATGCGCCCCTTCCTGCTGCCTGTACTTGCCATACTGGTGTTCTCTTGCTTCTCCTATCCATTCTATTACCCCATCGCGTGGCTGACGGTTGGAGCGGCTGCGCTCTGTGCGTTAAGGAGCGTGCTCCGCCGCTGGCAGAAGCATGCCGCTTCCTCTTATCTCCTGCCGCTGTTCTTTTTCCTTGTTCTTGGCGCTGCCGTTGTTGACGCAGTGCAGGAGCATCGCTGGTACCGTGCCTATCGCCATTCATTCAGGGATGTTGCCGCCTTGGAAGAGTATGAGGAACTGCATTCCTATTTCAAACGCAATCCCGCCTTTCTCTACAGCTATGCCATGGCATCCTTCAAGCGTGGTGACTTGGACAGGGCTGCACGTCTGATAGAGGAATGCGGACAGCACTGGAACGGGTATAACCGCGAGCTGCTGGCTGGCGACATCTGTAGCTATCGGGAGGAATACCCTGATGCCATCGTGCACTACGAGGCTGCATGCGCCATGTGTCCCGTCCGCTTCGCTCCGCTCGAAGGACTCTACAAGGTCTATGACCTCACAGGCGATGAGGAAAGGCGCAACGCCATTGCCCGGCAGATAGCCGATAAGGACATCAAAGTATATTCTTCTGCCATTTGGCAAATTAAGGAGAATTGCAAATAAGTGAGGAATTAAATGCTCATGTATTTGTTTGAGACTCACTCTACCAGACCTCACTGGAACAAAGGCGTGAAACCGAAAAACGAGAAGAGTAGGAGAAATAAATTTTTAAAACTATTGTTTATATGAAAAAACCAAATTTTTGTGCTATCTTTGCCACCATGTTCGTGGCTGCCACAGTTATCATGCTTGCATCATGCAGCCAAGACGACGAGTTTTATGAAGACGGCCTGTTCACAAGGGCAGATGGCATTATGCCGAGAGGACCAGAAACACGTTATGAGAGAGGTTCTTGTATGAAAGAAATTGCGTATGAAGGTTTGCGTATAGATTTTGAGGTTTCGTGGAATTCTGGTATGTGGGTAGAAATACGCCCCAAAGTTACTTATTTAGGTTATCGTAATGCAGGTGGATATCAGACGTATACAGATTCTTTAGGCATTGAGAGAAAAGTACCTAATATTGAATATGTAACCTACCTAACAGAAAGTGGACCCCAAATCCATTTCAATAAAATTACAATTCCTGATTTTAGAATATACATTAGAAGAGCTGCAAGAATAGAATTGGGAAATGGTTTATATAAATATGAGTTAGGTGACACAGTACCTGTTCTCAGGGATTTTGAAGTTAACATTCCAGATAATTATATACAATAAAATCTTCGTGTATGAAAAAATCTATAATCGTACAGGCTCTGTTCTTGATAGGAGCAATGCCATTGTTCGCTCAGAAAGCAGAATGGACATCCCCATTCGTGGGTTATTCAAACACGTCAACCCTTACCATTGACAAGGTGGAATTTGAGAAGGGAAAAACCGTGATGCACGTGACAGCGGCTGCGCCAGAAGGGACATCCGTGAAGGTGTCGTCTGATGCCTACCTGTCAGCCGATGGCAAGCAGTATGCCATCAAGAAGGTGTCTCGCCTCGGCATGGACAAGGAATATGCCATGCCCGACAGCGGCAGGGTGCACTTCGCCATGCAGTTTGAACCCCTGCCTGCCGACACGCGGCTGCTGCACTTTGTGGAAGGTGAAGCTACTGGTGCTTGGAAACTCTGCAACATCAGGAAAGACAAGGGTGACTTGAAGACGATCATTCCCGAGGAATGGAAGGATGTGAGCTACAGCAAAGATGGCGAACTGCCCTTCTCCAGCTTCAGTGATGATTCCACATTTGTCAACATTAATATACTGAACTATACGCCAGAGGCAGGACGCAGCATCCGTCTGGAGTCTGTCATGATGGACAGCGGAAAGGGAACGGGATTCAAGCGTTTTCCCATAGAGGAAGATGGCACAGCTGTCCTGAGGCTGCACCCTTGTTTTCCTCTGACGGCATTCATCAGTATCGATGGAGCTTCACCGTTTCCCATTCTGCTGATTCCTGGTGAAGATGTTTCAATCCTGATGGATATGGGTGCAGCACAAGACGATTTTGCCGCAGTAGGCTTCAAGGGCGCATTTGCCAACACCCACTATGAACTGAATGTGAAAGGAGCCAGACATCTGGCAGCTGGCTATGACAACAGTACCGCCCATTTCGATTCCCTGTTCTCCTCAAAAACGCCACTTTCACAAACGGTGAGTGAAGAGTATGGTCAGAGGCGCAACAAGATAGAGTTTTCTGACTATTCACAAACGACAAGAGAGTTGCTTCATCTGATTAACGGTTATCTTTTTCTGGAGCACAATTATTTGCTGAATAACTATGTGAAGGGAAAAACCATCGGTGTACTGAAAGAGGCTTTTGAAAATCCATCTGCCACACGAAACCTTGCGACTAATGATTTTGTCGGGGCGTCAGCAAATGTCGAGAAAAGCATCTTTGCTGGGGAAAGAATGACGCTTTGTCCCCAGTTCATCACTGCATATAAGTTCCGTTGGGATGAGAGCCAGTTTAAGGGTACGGATGGTGTCTTGAACACATATAATAAAGATGTGTACAAACTTGCGGAAGCGATAGGGTACAGCATTGATGGTCGCAAGTCTTACGGCCAAGTTGATGATCCTGAACTGAAAGCTTATCAGCTTGCCGCCCTCAGACGATGGAACCAGAAAGCTGAACGCATGAACAACACTCCTCATGTGCACTTTGACAAGTACGGAGAAGTAATAGACACAGAGCAGCTTCGACAGATGATACTGGACGAATATAAAGGGAAAACAGTTGTTTTCACTGCTTACGATAAAAGTAAGCCGAAAAATGTACTCAGCCTTGACAAGATTGGAGAGATGGCTACGAGATATGATTCCAAGAAGATTGTATTCGTTTGTATCGACTGCGATTATAATCAAACTGATTACGAAAACTGGTATGAGTTTGTATCCAATCGACCCGGAGAGCACTATACAGGGGAAATGGCTCCGTATCAGTCTGTGATTCCATATCAGAATTATTCTAATGCCTGCAGCTATGAAATATACTCTCCTGAAGGAACTTGCATCCTTAGTACCAATGAAGATGAAAAAATTTTGGATTTTATAGGTCGATATGTTAAGTAGTTCATCCGAACGTGGAAAATTGATAATTTTATCGAATTGACAATAGAGAATTGATATTGATATTTTTTAGTAACATTCTCCTACATTCGGCTTAACGACTCTAACTACCGAACTACTTTAACTACTCATAAAACAACCTCATAACAGTCTAACCGTAAAACCATTTAATCCCCCAAAACCTTCCTAATCCTCCAAATCCCTGTAATCGACCGTGAGGCGGTCTAGTCAAAAACCAATCCCGTTGCGGATGATTAGGAAGAGCGGGAGGATGATACACCTTGACTAGATTGGGGAATAAAATCCCTCCGAATTCGGAGGGATTTTTCTTTATAAAATAAACACGAATAGTCTTCAAACGGAGAGCACGTTGGCATCAATCCTTGACTCGCAAGACATACATTCGATGAAGACAAATGAGGAAGTGAAGTATTTCACTTTACATTCAGATGCACTTCCATTGTCACCCGATATTTTTTGCCATCCGTATGGTTGTATATGACAGCCTGGCGCACAATGTAAGTTTTTCCTTTTTTCAGATTGCCAGGGTATTGACCCACATAGCAGCCAAACTTATCAGGATACATTTCGGCAAAGACTGCTGAAGAATTGTTATAACCAACAACGTTGCCAGTTGCATTAAACCAATGGCCATAGCAAGTGGAACTTGACGTCGAAGTTGTCGGTCCATAGGTGATGCTGCCATTGGCACCGATGCCAACAAAATCCAGTGTGCCTTTCACGCCCTTGCTGGAAGAGCTGCACTTGACGGTTTTCAATTTTGCCGTACTAACTCCGAGAGCCTGACAGATTGCATCTGTATCATATTGTACACGCACACTTGAATAGTCGCTTGAGCTGTAAGCCAAATCGGCATTGATAACAACTACCGAATCTTTGCGGACATAATCTTCTGGAAATTCGCCATATGTACGCGTTGCCCCAACAGCAGAACAATTCTCAAAAGCCACCTGATAAGGCCACTGCTCATCGTTAGATGCATCATCATCCCACGGATGACGCCAATGTTCTGTTGGCGCACCAGTAACAACCAGCCATGCCCTGCTCACGTTTTCAGGCAGCATCATTTCAGCCGTTCCTTCTTTGTCGCTATACATGGTGCCATATACGCGTTCGCCATCAGTTGTTTGCGCCACGAAACCATAACGCCAGCCAGCCTTTTCGGTCTTGATTTTCCGATAGCCCGAAGCCCCTGCTATACCTTTGAAAGCCACCTTGACAGCAGTGCCGCCTTTAATTCCTTTGAGAGGAATGATATTGAAACCATAGTTCTGCGGACAGCAATCTGCCGACACAGCATAAGTATTGTCTGTTCCCTCTACATGAGTGAGCGTCGTAGAAAATGCATTCTGATAGTTCTTTCCTCGCTCGCGAAGACCGTCTATATCCCATGTGGCTGCACGGCAAGCGTAATCAAACATCATCTTGTTGAAATCATCCTGCGATGCACCAGTCATACGCTGATAGGTCTCCACTGGGTCTTCCGGACGTTTGGTTGCACGCCACATCTTTCCGATAAAATCTTGTCCATTCAGCTGACACCAGTAATATTGAATAAAATAGTTGGCATAACGATAGTCCTCGTGCATCAAGTTCTTGTAAGCAGAGGACACATATTCGTCATAACGATAGTTGGTGAAAACCGTAGCAGGGAACACCTGAAACGCCTGCCACTGTGCACAGCATTCCCACCAGGCACAGCCTCCTGAAGCATTGTCACCAAATCCCCATCGCCAACCATAGTCCCACTCTGACTTGTTTTTCACAACTGCGTAGTCGGCACTGACAAGATACTGAAATACATGTCCTATCTCATGCGCAGCCGTATGCCCTCCTTCGGCAGAAGCCGCCCAAGGCGTACAATGGAACAAACCCACTTTATAGGACTTACTCTTCTTAGACGTTCCGTCATAGTACCACACCATACCGTCCTCGCCCGAACCATCAGCACGCCAAGCGTTGCCGTCCCAAGCTGTCTTCACGATGAACATGCAGATTTTGTGCTCATCAGTCAGCGATTGCCCTGGCTCTAGGAATCCCAGTTCCTCTACATACTTTTTCCATATCTTCTCACCATTGTCGAGAAGTGACTTTACATTGACGGTATAATTGTTATAGGTAATAGAGTTATTTTTCAGCGTCAGGCCATTCTCCCAAAAACAAACGAAATGTTCCGATTCCATCGAACGCTGAAAACACCATTGAGATGACTCTTTGGTAAAATCCACACCGGAATAAGCACCCGGCTTTACCAAAGTACGCTCCTCCTCATCCAAGTGGTATTCTCCGTTCGTGCGATAAGACTTTGACAATGACAAAACCTTATTACTTGATGGCAGATACTTATACCGTTTCAGCATGGTTTTAGTGAACTCCAGCGAATCGACATTTTCGAGGTCTATCTTTTCATTCTCGACAAATCGGTCATCAAATCTAAACCAAAGTGCCATAGGTTTTTCCTGCGCCAACGCTGTCGGACAAGAACAAAACGAAAAAATCGTCAACAAAGCCCAGAGGTATCGTCTCATAGCTATCTTTTACTTTTTCAATACTTTGAAAGAGGACTTTCCTACACTAACCACGTATGCTCCTTCTTTCAAACCATTCAAGTCCACTGTAACAATGCCATCTGATGCGACGACATTGGCATTCACTCTCACTCCTGCGGCAGTATATACTCGTACAGCGCCCGCATTTCCCGCTTTGACAATCAAAACATTAGAACGAAAACTAATCTCTTTCTCAGTCAAAACATCTTCGATGGCATTAGGGTCATCTTCTTCTGAAATGTAGAAATTTTTGATGTCGCTGAACTCATAAACATCTGCATCTACCGTCATTTTACCTTCCACGAAACGAAGTTTAGGATTCGCTTCTCCGCCTAAAAGATAGTACACTTTTGTTCCGTCAACAAGAGTGAAAACAACACTTTTCGCCATTGCTCCAGCATATGCCAAGCAAGCGAAAACAAATAACAACGTAAGTTTTTTCATTATATCAAATTTATTACTCTTTATCTCTCAATAAATTGACAACATTATAACCGAACCACAGCATAGCAACAAACAGCAGCCCCATCATCACGATAGACATCATGTCGTGCAACACCGTGTAAAGCCATACGCTTACACCAAATCCGAGCACAAGGAACAGAAATGACAAAACAAAGAAGATTTTTTTTAGCTTATTCATTGTCAACGTCATTTATTCAGTTTCCAACTAAAACCATCTTTTGTATCCTTCACTTCAAAACCTAAGGCAGCCAAATTATCGCGAATCATGTCGCTTGTCGCCCAGTCTTTGTTTGCCTTTGCTTTTGCGCGCTGCTCAAGAAGCATATCCACGACCTTGCCAAATGCCTGTTCGCGAGCATCATTACCCTCTGCGCCAGATGAAGAGGTTGCTTTCAAGCCCAGCAATTCAAACACAAAGAGTTCGAACACCTGCTTCAAGGCATCGAGCACCTCGGCAGAGATGCTTTCTTTCTTGTCAACAACCGAGTTGATGATTCGTGTTGCATCAAAGAGATTCGAGATAACAATCGGCGTGTTGAAATCGTCGCACATTGCATCATAGCATTTAGTCCTCAGATTATCAACAAAATCCATTCCGATGCTCCCATTCTCTTCGGCCTGAACACTCTCAAGCGCCTTCCATGCATCCATCAATCTCTCAAGTCCTTTTTCTGCTGCCTGCAAGGCATCATTGCTGAAGTCCACCGTAGAACGGTAGTGTGCTTGCAATATGAAGAAGCGGATGGTCATCGGCGAATACGCACGGGAAAGCTTCGGATGGTCTCCACTGAAGAACTGCGGCAAGGTGATGAAATTCCCCAATGATTTGCCCATCTTCTGACCTTCGATGGTTATCATGTTGTTGTGAATCCAATAAGTAACCATTGGGTCTCCCTGGCTTGCCACAGCTTGCGCTATCTCGCACTCATGGTGAGGGAATATCAAGTCCATTCCACCACCATGAATATCAAAGTGGCTACCCAGATATTTACGTCCCATCGCCGTACATTCGCAATGCCAGCCCGGGAATCCATCGCTCCAAGGAGATGGCCAACGCATGATATGCTCAGGCTGAGCTGCTTTCCATAATGCAAAATCTGCCTGATTTTTCTTTTCGCCAACACCGGCAAGGTCACGACTCGCATCTTTCACATTTTCAAGACTGCGTCCAGAAAGAATGCCATACTTGTGCACCTCATTATACTTCTCCACATCGAAATAGATTGAGCCATTGCTCTCATAAGCAAAGCCATTATCCACAATCTGCTGCACAAGCTGCTGCTGCTCAATGATATGACCCGTTGCATGAGGCTCTATGCTTGGCGGAAGACAACCTAAAGCACCCATTGCCTCATGAAAACGGTTCGTAAAATATTGAGCCACTTCCATCGGTTCAAGCTGCTCCAGCCGAGCCTTCTTGGCAATTTTGTCTTCACCCTCATCTGCATCGTGCTCCAAATGACCCACATCTGTAATGTTGCGCACATAACGAACTTTGTAGCCCATATGCTGAAGAAAGCGGAAAACAATGTCAAAAGTTATAGCTGGACGCGCATGACCAAGATGAGCATCGCCATAAACCGTGGGGCCGCACACATACATTCCCACATGAGGAGCATGCAAGGGGCGGAAAACTTCTTTTTTTCGTGTAAGCGTATTGTAAACGTAAAGAGCCTGTTCCATGAATCTGTAACTTTACCTAATTTTCGTACAAAGTTACGAAATAAGCAAGCATTAAACAAACGAAAAAACTTTTTTTTGCATTTGGGGATAAATTAAAAGAACTCACAGTTCACACATAGCCCTCAAGGCCGCCCCCAACTAACAAACTACCACATCTTTTCATCCTGGTTAATGCCCATATATATTCACCATCTGTATAATTTTTAATATACCGAATACATAATATTATACAATTATACACACGGCGTTCAAAATATCCCACATACGGTAAGCACTTTAGCATTCCTCTTTTTGTCCATTTATGCCACACAAAAACATCTTTAGAAGAGATGGAGAGTCGACAAACTGGCAGAAAATAACATTTTTACAGAAAAAAAGGCGGACAAAGTTGTTTTTATGCAGAAATCTATTTACTTTTGTGACGGAATATTTATGACACAAACAAATTTAAACAACAATGCTCAAACTAACCCGTAGAATTCTATCCGTCATATTTTGGATAGGCATCACCTTATTGTTCCTCGATTTCACGGGAACTTTACACCCTTATCTCGGGTGGATGGCGAAACTTCAGTTTTTGCCAAGTGTAATGGCCGTCAACCTGACTGCCATCGGTCTGGTAATTTTGCTAACCTTGCTTCTCGGACGCATCTACTGCTCCATCATCTGCCCGCTTGGAGTTCTGCAAGACTTTTTTGCGTGGATTGGGAAATGGAAAATTTTCCGCAAAAACAAGAAGGCGAAATTTGCCAACAATTACAGTTATTCCAAGCCTAAGACCTGGCTGCGTCTGGCCGTACTTGCCGCATTCATCATCATGCTTTTGGCCGGATTCAATGCTGTCTTTGTTTTATTGGCACCTTACAGTTCTTACGGACGCATCGTCACAACAATGTTACAGCCCATATATATTGGAATCAATAATATGCTTGCTCTATGGTCTGAAGCAAACGACAACTATATGTACTATCAAGTAGAACAGCATAACAACCCAACGATTCTCATCGTTGTGGCAGTTGTTACAGCTATCATCTTGCTTGTCCTTGCATTCAAAAATGGACGCACTTACTGCAACACCATCTGCCCTGTTGGAACAGTGCTCGGCTACATCGCAAAATTCTCTTTCGGCAAGATACGCGTTGATAACAGCAAATGCATCCAGTGCGGTATTTGTGCCCAGAACTGCAAAGCATCTTGCATCAAGGTGGAAAAAGGGCAACCTGTAGCCATCGATTACACCCGATGCATCACTTGTGGCAACTGTGAAACTGTCTGCAACAAGAATGCAATCAATTTGAAATATGCTCCTGCATGGAAGAAGGATGCGCCAAATACTAAGGCCTCTTCTAAAACTGAAGACTCCGACATATCACGCCGCACCTTCCTGACCCTTACGGGCACAGCAATTGCAACAGCAGCAATCCAAGCACAAGAAAAAACAACAGATGGAGGACTGGCAGAAATCGAAGACAAGCAGATTCCAGAAAGAAGCACGACAATCACACCTCCTGGTTCACTATCGGCAAGAAATATGCAGCAGCATTGTACTGCATGCCAACTCTGTATTGCCAATTGTCCAAACGGTGTACTTCGTCCATCTCAGAATCTGGAGAATTTCCTGCAACCAGAGATGCAATACGACAAGGGCTATTGTCGCCCCGAGTGTACCCGCTGTTCCGAAGTCTGCCCAACAGGAGCAATCCGTCTAATCACAAAAGAAGAGAAAACAGCCATACAGATTGGGCATGCAGTATGGGTGGAAAAGAACTGTATTCCACTTACAGACGGACAAAACTGCGGAAATTGCGCTAAGCACTGTCCAACAGGCGCCATCCAGATGGTTCCTGCCGACAAGTCCCTGACCCGCCATCCAGAACGAGGATACTGGATGGATGCTAACGGACGTAGAGCAAACATGCGTGACATGAAGATGATTCCAGCAATCAATACGGAGAAGTGTATTGGTTGTGGCTCGTGCGAATACCTTTGTCCAGCACGGCCTTTCAGTGCAATCTATGTAGAAGGACATGAACAACACCGTGAGATATGAAAAATATGGACAGAAGAAAATTCCTGAAAGTAGCAGGAGCGGCAACAGCAACAGTTGCCATTGCCTCATGTACAGGCAATTCAGATAAAGATTTCAGCAACCTTGACCCCAAAGGACAGCATACAGGCGAAGTACCAACTGACAAGATGACTTATCGCACCAACCCATTTACGGGCGACAAAGTGTCTTTGCTTGGATACGGTATGATGCGTTTGCCCAACAAGCCTATTCTGAACGAAAACGGTGACAGAATCGGAGAAGAAATAGATCAGGAGCAAGTAAATCGTCTTGTCAAGTACTCTCTTGACCACGGAGTAAACTATTTCGACACTAGCCCTGCTTATTGCCAAGGCAAGTCCGAATCATCTACAGGCATTGCGCTCAAAGCATCTGGCTACGACAGGTCCAAATACTTCATAGCAACAAAACTCAGCAATTTCGCAGGCCATCAATGGAATCTGGAATCAGGAATAAAAATGTTCCAGGATTCTCTCAAGAACCTTCAGACAGATTACATAGACTACCTGCTGTTGCATTCTGTTGGGTCAGGCATGGACAATCTGAACGGTAGATTTCTCCAAAACGGACTCATCGAATACCTGATGGAGCAGAGAGAGAAAGGAGCAATACGCAATCTGGGATTCTCTTTCCACGGAGATCATGGAGTATATGACTATCTTCTCGCCAACCAAGACAAATACCATTGGGATTTCGTGCAGATCCAGCTGAATTACGTTGATTGGCATCACAGCAACGCTAAACACTTATACGAAGAACTGGACAGATTAGGCATCCCTGCCGTCATCATGGAGCCACTATTGGGCGGACGCCTTTCCAAGATGCCAGACCACATTGTCGCAACCCTCAAGCAGCAGCGGCCACAGGACAGCGTTGCATCTTGGGCATTCCGCTATGTCGGAAGCAAGCCACGCGTGCTTACAGCACTGAGCGGCATGACATACATGGAGCATCTAGAAGACAACATACGCACTTACAGCCCACTTACAGCCCTGACTACAGAAGAGCAAGAATGGCTTGAGAACGAGATTGCAAACCTCTATCACTCTTACCCAACCATACCTTGCAACGACTGTAAATATTGCATGCCTTGCCCTTACGGACTGGACATCCCTGCCATTTTTGTCCACTACAACAAGTGCGTCAACCATGGCAACATTCCAGAATCTCAGCAAGCCGCAAACTACGAAAAAGCACGCAGAGCATTCCTTATCGGCTACGACCGTTCTGTGCCAAAGCTCAGGCAAGCAGACCACTGCATTGGCTGCAACCAATGCAATTCGCATTGTCCACAAAGAATCAACATTCCACGCGAGCTGACACGCATTGACCAATTCGTAGAAAAACTCAAGCAAGGAACTCTATAGCATTCGGCATGCGATAAAACAGAGCCTACAGTTTTATCGCATGCCCACCCAAAGAAGAACAGAAACAAATATAAAATCCAAAGTTCATGACACCACTGTTTCTCGGCCTTGGAGCCCAAGAAATCCTTATCATTTTGGCAATCGTACTCTTGCTTTTCGGAGGCAAAAAGATACCAGAACTTATGCGCGGTGCAGGAAAAGGCGTGCGTGCATTCAAAGATGGGATGAAAGAAGTCACTAATGATGACGAAAAACAAGAAGAGAAGAAGTGACCTTTTGGGAGCATCTCGATGAATTACGGCAAATACTACTGCGCTGCATCATTGCCAGCGCAGTATTTGCAATCCTCGCCTTTGTCTTCAAAGACGAGGTTTTCTCAGTTATATTCGCTCCCAAGAGCGCCGATTTCCTTCCGGCAATCTTCGGAGAATCGCCTGACATAAAGCTCATCAACACTGAACTGACAAGGCAATTTATCGTCCACATGATGGCAAGCCTCTATGTCGGCATTTTAGCTGCAGCACCCTACATTCTCTACGAGCTGTACCGTTTCGTATCTCCTGCGCTCTACCAGAACGAACGGCGCTATTCAGCCCCATTCATCATTGCAGCATACCTCATGTTCCTGCTAGGAATACTTTTCAGCTATTTCATCATATTCCCCGCCACATTGAGGTTCCTTGCCAATTATCAAGTAGATGCCTCGGTGGAAAACCTCATCTCCATCGAAAGCTACATCGACACACTAACCTTCCTCTGCCTCGCCATGGGAATCAGCTTTGAGGCCCCTATCCTATCATGGTTGCTTGGTAAATTCGGCATTCTGCATCGTCGGCAAATGCAAGCCATGCGCCGCCATGCTTTTGTCGCAATTCTTATCATAGCAGCCATCATCACCCCAACTGCTGACGCTTTCACCCTCGCCATTGTCAGCCTCCCCATGTATTTGCTTTATGAAGCAAGCATCCTGCTTGTTCCCCGAAAGCAATAATCAACAGCCAAGCCACTTGCTAAAATGCTTTTTCACCCTCAAGAAAAAGCGACCTTCCCAAGCCCCTTCGGAAGGGGGGGGCAAAAACACCTGATTAACGCAAGTCCGATATAACGTTATATCAAACTGACGTTTTAGATAACGTGTCGTACCCGAGGGGTACGCTTTTTGTGCCTTTTCCCCTCCAAAACTCCAAATCGTTGATACTCAGACATGCCGCCCGTGTCGGAAATAATAGGCACAGGGTGTTCGTGTTATTATGCACACGGTGTCTGAAACCATGTCTGCACGGTGTGCGTTTGCGGCCACTTACCAAGCCCTCCTCAAGAAGAAAAGAGGCACAAGGTGAAAATGCCCTGTGCCTCCGTGCTGAAGTGTCAGTATCTGACAAGCGTCGTGAACGTTTGGAAACGCGAGTTCGATATAACAAAAATATGTTTTTTAAATGCCTCTGCGAGTCAGAAACTTTATATCAAACTGACATTGTTCTGAGATAACTGGATATAAAACCACACAACAATCTGACAGTTCAGGTAAGACCAAATCTTCTGCATCCGTATCTTTAACACAACCGTATGGATTTCTGATAGAGTCTTATGCACATAATGTGGTGTCCCCGACCTGTTATTCAAGTCCAAAGGGGAGTGTTCTGAAATATAAGCTATTCCCATTTTTTTTGTCAGATTTAGAATATCGGTATAATAACATGTTGTAAGAGTTTTCGAAACAGCAACAATATCAAAGAAGAGAAAATGACAGATATGAGAACAGTATATAAAGTATATTTGAAGCGCTTCTTTATCAGCTCTTTATCTGTCGATAGAATCTCATGGATGACCCCTTCGATATAATCTTCTTTTTTTAACCGTATAGATACATATATCATGGATAGGATTGCCACAGGGAATGTTATATTGCGGTATAAATTAACATCTTGCATCGTCAGTTCAAATCCGCTGGCTACATATAAACAATAGAACAAGAATTTAATAGGTTCCAACAGGATGAGGGTGAATAGTGAAAATATCAAGAAGTATCCACGATCACGCCAAGTCCCGAATAGTTTTCCACGCTGTTTATGGAGTTTGAGGACGACCCAATAATAAATTGTAAAGAAAAACGTATGTAGAAAAGCCTTTATTAATCGCATATTGAAAGAGTTTTTTAGATAAACAAATTAAGAACATCTATTAGGGGGACGAGATTAAACTATTATCTATTTAATGGTTCATCCGACAATTATTCGTCAAATCTTTTCTTTATATATTCACGCAAAGCATCTTTTCTTATAGGTAATGTTATTACATTGAAAGTAATTCCAAAATTCTTTAGAGGTGGGAATTTCACGCTGCTGACATTCTTATCTATGTCTCTAATAACAGAATCAGGTATACGCTCTTCTGATGTTGTCAAAAAACAATATTCAAGTCTTCGTTTATTTCCATCCTTATCCAATCGGCATTCTATCAAAAAAGCAGGAGTCCTCTCAAGCGTATCTTGCAATAGCGCATCCAGTTGATTTTTTGATAAACTACCTAAAGAATTCATAAACTTATCTTGCATCATTTTACAACAATCTTGAACTTCTTTCGAATAAAAGTATGTAGATTGTCTTGCCTCCTCAAACTCATATCTAAGGAGATAGTGAGTTGTGTCCTTTTCATACTTATACAGATGTGCTGCTCGGTCTTCCATATTCCATACCACACTATCTGCGGCATCCACATCATTATTCGTGGTTAGAATCGTGCTGTCATACAATCCATCCTTTGTGGGTAAATGGCTGTTACAATACGAACTCAAAAATAGGAATCCTCCAAACAATGCAATTAACAGAGAGGAGAACCTTATGATATTATATTTTTCCACAAACACAACCCAAAATTTCGAGTTCATTTTTAAGGTGAACTTAATGAATGTTTGATTAAAGTGCTCTCAACCCCCGAAAAACGAGATAAGGGTCATGGGTGACATGAGACCTTACATCTTGAGAGAACGAGAATGTATTTCCGCCCGTTATGAAGACATGCAAATCGGAATATTCGCAAAGCAACTGACGAATGTATCCTTCCATCTCGAAACGAGTGCCATTCACTGCTGCAGAAAGCATCGCTGTACGCGTGTCGTATCCCATCAAGACAGCCTCAGCCTCGGCTTCCACTAAAGGCAGCAGCGCAGTATGTTCGTGCATAGCGTTGAGCCTCAACTGCACTCCTGGGGAGATGGCTCCTCCTAGAAGGACTCCTTCACGAGAAATCACATCATACGTAAGGCAAGTGCCTGCATCAATCACCAGCAAAGTGCTGTTCGGGTCTTGCGACAAAGCACCGATATCAGCCGCCCAGCGGTCCGCTCCTAAAGTTTTGGGGACATTCTGCACTGGCTTCACAGGACACGGCACTTCTGCTGTCAGCCTAATGATGGGCACATCCATCTCTTCAAGCGCAGCATTCAGTTCCACATCTTCTCCTGCTACGGAAGATATCCGCACAGATGACAAGCCGAAGATGCTTCTTAAACGGGCGAAAGCCACATGCCATGGTTCTGACAGCCGTTCAAAATGGACAATGCCCACCTCAGACGACTGATTCGAATCCCGAATGGGCTCTGCCACAGCTATCTTAGCAGAAGTGTTGCCTATATCTATCAGCAAGTCCATACGCATCAAGCCTCAGCAGACACACTCATATCTTCCTCGATAAACTGCACGAGTCGCCCTACGGCCTCTTCCTCTGGGATATTCTTCTCTATGCACTCCCTCTGCTTGTACAAGGAAACCTTACCAACGCCAGCCCCAACATACCCGTAATCGGCGTCTGCCATCTCGCCTGGGCCATTGACAATGCAACCCATAATACCAATCTTAAGGGCAGAGAAACGCTTGTCATGCAAAGCCCGTTCTGATATCGCAGCCCGTATCTTTGCAATTGTCTCTTCCATATTGTAGAGCGTGCGGCCACAGCCAGGACAACTGATATACTCAGTCTTGGTAAACTTTATACGTGCGGCCTGAAGGATAGCATCAGCCAAATCCACCAAGCGCTCTTCAGCGAAACCTCCATTCTTGATGACAAGCTGATGGGCAAGCTGGTCTATAAAAAGAGCGCCAACAGTCATGGCGGCCTTCAACTGCAAGTCTTCCCATGAAGTCTCATTGAACGTAATAGTCACTGTATCGTTTTTTATTGACTCTCTTGCTTGTTGACGCAAGCAAGTACATTCCTCGATGAAATCGACTAATTTTTTTGCAACCGGGATTTCTCGTTCTGGTGCCTCCGACAACGAAACTCGAATTGTATCACCAATTCCTTCGCAAAGTAAAGCACCGATTCCAACAGCACTTTTAATACGTCCATCCTCTCCTTCTCCCGCCTCTGTCACACCAAGATGTAACGGGAAAGCCATACCTTCACGTTCCATCTGAGCCACGAGCAAACGCACGGTTCGTACCATAACCACCGTATTGCTTGCTTTGATAGAGATGACCACATCTAAGAATTTTTCACGAACGCATATACGCAAAAACTCCATGCATGATTCGACCATACCTTCTGGAGTATCTCCGTAACGAGACATAATGCGGTCGCTCAAAGAACCGTGATTAACACCTATTCGGACGGCCGTATGATGTTTCTTACATATATTGAGGAATGGAACGAAACGCTCATCAATTTTCTTGATTTCATCGGCATATTCCTCATCTGTATATTCTAATTTCTTAAAAGTTCGGGCAGGATCAACATAATTGCCAGGATTAATACGAACTTTCTCACAGATTGTAGCAGCTGTATCTGCTACAGCTGCATTAAAGTGAACATCAGCAACCAACGGAACGGTATACCCCATCTCACGCAAACCGTCACGTATACTCTTCATGTTGAGAGCCTCGCGTTGTCCCTGTGTCGTAAAACGAACAAATTCACCTCCAGTATCGACAATACGTGCAGCCTGAGCGATAGAGCCTAAAGAATCCATTGTCGATGTGTTGGCCATAGACTGAACTCGGATTGGCCAATCTCCACCAACCATAACACCTCCCACATTTACCTCCGAAGTTTTTCTTCTCTGATAAGCCATGGATTACATTTTAAAGAATTTCAATTACACTTATAAGCAAATTTCACTTCCTTCAAATCAGCATTTGCTTTTTCTATTTTCTGCCGAAGACCATTTTTATAAGCTGCGAATTTCTCGGCCAAAGCCTCATCGGACAAAGCGAGCATCTGAACGGCAAGAATTCCTGCATTAAGAGCCCCATTAATTGCTACAGTTGCAACAGGAATGCCAGGAGGCATTTGCAAGATTGAATACACAGCATCCATACCATCAAGCACGCTTCCCTTTACTGGCACTCCAATAACTGGCAGCGTTGTGCTTGCCGCTATAACACCAGGAAGAGCTGCAGCCATTCCTGCACCCGCAATAATAACTTTAATTCCACGCTCCTTTGCGCCTTTGGCAAATGCTTCTACAGCATCAGGAGTACGGTGGGCGGACAATGCGTTAATTTCAAACGGAATCTCCATTTCATCGAAGAACTTGGCAGCCTTTTCCATAACAGGAAGATCAGATGTACTGCCCATAATGATTGATACGATTGGTTTCATAATTATATATTTAAAGATTATTTCTCAATTACATCCAACTAATGAGAATGAACACCATAGCACAAACATAGCCAATCCCAAATCCGGTCAGCACTTGAGCAAGGCTATGCTGACGCAAAATAATGCGACTTGTCCCCAACACTCCCGACAGCAACAGCAACACACAGAATGGCCAAACAGGATTATAAAAGAACAAGATACTGAAAGCATTCAACGCCCCCACCAAGCCTCCTATTCCAACCATGTGAGTACTGACTTTCCACCATACATTAATTATAACACAAATAATTTGAGAAACAAGTGCAGCCATAACAACACCACGAAAAAACATCGCAGCATTTATCCTCGTCATAATAACTAAACATGCCGTATAACTTAACAGAGCAACAACATACGGCATATGACGATGCTCACGATGGCTCAGTTCCAAATGCGTCCACTTCTTAAATAAACGAAATAAAGTGATTCCGACAGTCGGCATAAAGACAGTGAAGACATATACGATACTGATAATAAAGATTTTATATCCCCAAGGAAGTAATCTAAGATATGTAAACAAGAACAAGCCAATGAACACCCACATAGGAGCATACAATGGCATAAAAAGTGTTGACATTACCTTGGCAATTCGTATCAGCAGCTTGTTCTTCATAACAACTTCATTTTAACCACGTCGATTGGTCACTGAGGGTATTCCCATTTCAACACGATACTTTGCAATAGTACGACGAGCAAGTTTCACTCCTTTTTCTTTCATCAACTCTACAATTTTTTCGTCAGTATAAGGATTCGACTTTTCTTCTGATGCAACTATCTCGCTCAGCATTTCTTTCACATGATGTCCATCTATTTCCTCGCCATCAGCATTTTTCCTGGTAAGTTTAAAGAAACTAGAAAGAGGATAGATACGCCCGTCTAAAAGCGCACACTTCGAATTACACACACGAGAAATAGTGGACACATCATAACCTGAACGTTTTGCCACATCCTCGAGCACCAAACGTACCTTATCATCTTCATCCTTTGTCAGAAAAAATGTCCGTTGCAAATCAACAATAGCTTTCATCGTTTCATAGAGCGTCCGACGACGCTGCTTCACCGACTCAATGAACATTTGTGCTGCATCTATCTTCTGACGAGTATAAAGCATTCCCTCCTTTTCACTCCTCGTCAAGCGGTCAGGATCTTGCTGAAACTTCTTCAGCTGATTAATATAGTCTTTACTCACATGCAAACGAGGCACCTCTCCGCTATTCAGCCGAATCTGTATATTTCCTTCCAGCCCTGTTTCCACGATGAAATCGGGAATTTGTGATTGAACACGGCTCGCCGACGATTCATTCAACGCAAAACCAGGATTTACATTCAATTTCTTTATATCCTCAAATAGCGCATCAATCTGTATAGCCGACACGTTTAATTTTTCCTTAAGTTTTTCTTTGTTCTTATTGATAAACAAATCATAATAATCTTTTATAATTCGCCGCTCCAGAATCAGGATTCGTTCCTTTAGCTCTGACACAGGTTCATCTATGCTATTCAACTGGCGATCTATCTGCAACAGTAAACACTCTTGTGTAGAACGTGCCCCAATCCCCGCAGGATCAAAGCTTTGCAACACGGTCAAAACATTCTCCACATCACGTTCTGAAACATACAGATATTCCTTAAAAGCCAGTTCTTCGACAATTGTTGCTACAGGTCGGTCAATAAAGCCACGGTTATCAAGCGACCCTATCAAATATTTCAAAATAGTTTCTTCATCCTTCTGCAAATCATAGTTCATCATCTGAGATTCCAGATATTCGATAAACGAACCTGAATCCCCTACCAAGAAATCATTTCGGACTTCTCCTGCATGCCCCGACATATAAACAGGCAAGTCATCATCCCCATACACCGAAAAATCAGAAGATGCTTCACTTTCAGAATCGCCATAAAGGTCTATTCCCGTATCATTTTTATCGATTTCATCGGACAAAACTGCATCACTATCATTTTCCTTTTCCTCTCCGGCCCCATCTTCAAGCGCAGGATTATCCATCAGTTCCTTTTTCACCTGCTGCTCAAATTCTGCAATGGGCATCTCAAGCAACTTCACAAGCTGAAGCTGCTGCTGAGACAGACGAAGTTGCTGCTCTAAGTGCTGACTCTGCGTTTGAGTTAATACCTGTGGCATATCACAACAATTCTTATGCAAAGGTAATATAAAATGAAAGTAGAACAAAATAAATTTATCTCTTTTTTGCCATCAAAGTTCCCCTTCTTATTTTAAAGTTCTATAAAAACTCCATAATGAACGGCTGAAATAAAAAAAAAGAATTATATTTGCAATGTAAATTTGCGACAAGCGCTTCACAACAAGATCAAATATGCAACGAAAGGCAAATGCTTTCCACAAAAAAGGCATACAACGCACATACAAGCAATTCAAATAAAATGGAAAAATTCGTACACCTCCACGTACACACCCAATACAGCATTCTTGACGGACAAGCCGCCATTCCAAAACTCGTTGACAAAGCAGTCAAAAATGGAATGAAAGGCATGGCTATAACCGACCACGGCAACATGTTCGGCATCAAAGAATTCTTCAACTACTGCAATAAAATCAACAAAGGGAAGCCTAAAGAAGAAAAGTTTAAGCCCATTTTCGGTTGCGAAGTCTATTGCGCCCAGCGCGATCTTCACCTGAAGGAAAACAACGGAATAGACAAAAGTGGCTGGCATCTCATTTTGTTGGCAAAAAACGAGCAAGGATACCATAACCTCATCAAAATCGTCAGCGAAGCATGGGTGGACGGCTACTACCACCGACCACGTACAGACCATCAATCGCTGGAGAAATACCACGAGGGACTTATTGCCTCTTCGGCATGCCTTGCTGGCGAAATTCCTCGCCACATCAGCAAAGGGAAAATTGAAGATGCAGAAAAATCTATCGAATGGTTCAAGAGTGTTTTCGGTGATGACTTTTACATTGAATTGATGCGTCATGAGGTGAAAGACCCTACACAAAAAGCTAACCGAGAAACGTTCAAGGACCAGAAGGCCATTGAGTCCACACTCATCGAACTGGCTCGTAAACATCAAGTTAAAATCATCTGCACGAACGACTCACACTTCGTTGACGAAGAAAATGCAGAAGCACACGACCGCTTGCTCTGCCTCTCAACAGGAAAAGACCTAGACGATCCGAACCGCATGCTTTACAGCAAGCAAGAGTGGTTCAAAACTCAAGAGGAGATGAATGCCGTCTTCCACGATTTGCCTGAGGCATTAAGCAACACTATTGACATTCTCAACAAGGTTGAAACTTACAGCATCGATCACTCTCCTATTATGCCATTCTTTGCCATTCCAGAGGACTTTGTAACCGAAGAAGAATGGAGACAGAAATTTACCGATGAAGATATTTTCAACGAGTTCACTCGGGACGAAAATGGGAATGTCATCTTGACACAAGAAGAAGCCGAAGAAAAGATAAAAAAGCTCGGTGGAATCGACCGACTTTACCGTATTAAGTTCGAAGCCGACTATCTGAAAAAAATCACTTATGATGGTGCCAAGCCTCTTTATGGAGATCCTCTCCCCGAACATGTCAAAACCCTGCTTGACTTCGAGTTGCACATCATGAAGACAATGGGATTTCCCGGCTACTTCCTGATCGTACAAGACTTTATCAATTCCGCCAGAAAAGAGCTTGGCGTTTGGGTTGGTCCTGGACGTGGATCCGCAGCAGGAAGCGCCGTTGCTTACTGTTTGGGAATCACCAAGATTGACCCTATTAAGTACGACCTCCTTTTTGAGCGTTTCCTCAACCCCGACCGTATTTCATTGCCCGATATCGATACCGACTTTGATGATGATGGACGAGGGAAAGTACTGCAATGGGTAACTGAAAAATATGGTGCAGAAAAAGTGGCACACATTATCACCTATGGCACAATGGCGACCAAACTTGCAATCAAGGATGTTGCACGAGTACAAAAAGTGCCTTTAGCAACAGTAAATGCTCTCTGTAAAGCCATACCTGACAAACTTCCTAATGGCAAAAAGATGAATCTTCCTAATGCCATCGAATGTGTGCCTGAACTGAAAGATGCGGCAACATCGCCTGATCCTCTGCTGAGAGACACCATGAGGTTTGCGCAAATGCTGGAAAACAATGTGCGCAACACAGGTGTACATGCCTGTGGAACAATCATTTGCCGAGACGCAATCGACGATTGGGTTCCTGTCAGCACTGCCGAAGACAAGGAAACAGGTGAAAAATTGAGATGTACACAATATGATGGCCATGTCATAGAAGAAACAGGCCTCATCAAAATGGACTTTCTCGGACTGAAAACACTATCCCAGTTAAAAGAGGCGGTAACAAACATCAAGGAAAGTTTAGGCATAGACATCAATGTTGACATTCTCGACATATGCGACCCTGCAACTTTCCAACTCTATTGCGATGGACGCACCATCGGAACATTCCAGTTCGAATCTGCAGGCATGCAGAAACACCTGCGAGAATTGCAGCCAACCGTATTCGAGGATCTTATCGCGATGAATGCACTGTATCGACCTGGCCCAATGGACTATATTCCCGATTTCATCGATAGAAAACAAGGAAGAAAGCCCATCGAATACGATATTCCGTGTATGGAAAAATACCTAAAAGACACTTATGGTATTACTGTCTATCAGGAGCAGGTCATGCTTTTATCAAGACAGTTGGCAGATTTCACACGAGGCGAAAGCGATGCACTCCGCAAGGCAATGGGAAAGAAGAAGAAAGACATCGTTGATGCCATGAAGCCTAAATTCATCGAAGGAGGCGCCAAAAACGGGCACGACCCTAAAATTCTGGATAAGATATGGACAGACTGGGAAAAATTCGCGTCTTATGCTTTCAACAAATCACACGCCACCTGCTATTCATGGGTTGCCTATCAAACAGCCTTTCTGAAGGCAAATTTCCCTGCTCAATTCATGGCAGCAGTCATGAGCCGTTCACTCGACAATATCACAGAAATACGAAAATTGATGGACGAATGCAAGCAAATGGGCATCAATACATTGGGGCCAGATGTCAACGAATCACGCCACAAGTTTGCTGTCAACACAGAAGGAGATATACGTTTCGGTATGGCTGCCATCAAAGGAGTTGGCGAATCAGCCGTACAAGCCATCATTGACGAGCGGAGCCAAAATGGCCCCTTCACTTCTGTCTTCAATTTCTTCGAGCGCGTAAATCTTTCACAATGCAATAAAAAGAATATTGAAAATCTGATAGTTGCAGGTGCTTTCGATTGCTTCTCAGATATTAAGAGAGAAACTTATTTCGTCCCCTCTTCAAAAGCGGGCGAAACCTATCTGGACGCCCTTGTCCGATACGGCAACAACTACCAGCAGGACAAATTTCAGGCACAGACATCTCTGTTCGGAGGGATGGACGTCGCAGTCAGTCACCCTCCTCTTCCTAAAAATATCTACGAATGGGGTAAACTAGAGCGTCTAAACAAAGAAAGAGAGCTTGTCGGCATCTATCTCTCTGCACATCCTCTTGACGATTACGCCGTTATCCTTAACCACGTTTGCAACACAAGACTTAACCAACTCGAAGAACAGAAAGAAGAACTTTCTGCCTTAGAAGAAGTTACAATTGGCGGCATAGTAACTTCAGTCCGAATCGGAGAAAGCAAAACTGGCAACCCTTTTGGCATCGTCAAAATGGAAGATTTTGCAGGAAATGGAGAATTAGCCCTTTTCGGCAGAGATTGGATTACATATCGAAATTTCTTTGTCGAAGGAGCATCGCTATATATCAAACTAAAATTTGAAGCTCACAAATTCCGCCCTGGAACTTTCAACATGATTATCAACTCGATAGAGCTGCTTTCAGATGTAAAAGACAAACTCATTCAGAAAATCACGTTTAATGTTGCGCTTGACAAACTGACTTCAACCATGGTTGAAGATTTGGCTGAAATTGTCAAAGAAAATCCAGGCAATACAGAATTAATATTCAATATTCATTCTTCAGGAAACAACAGCCTGTCATTGATGTCACGAAAAGTGAAAGTCCGAGTAGAAGAAAGACTGATGCGCTACATTCAAGACAATGACTCTATAGACATAAAAATCAATTAATAACATTATTCACTTCAAACATTCACCTTATGGAAATCAACGATTCTAATTACAACGAGGTATTGGCACAAGATAAGCCAGTAGTACTTGACTTTTGGGCAACCTGGTGTGGTCCTTGCAGAAAGATTGGTCCAACCATCCAAGAACTTGCTGACGAATATGAAGGACAAGTCATTGTCGGAAAAGTCAACATCGAAGAAGAGGCAGACGATTTGGTTTCAGAATTCGGCATTCGCAACATTCCTACAATTCTGTTCATAAAAGGCGGAGAAGTAGTTGACAAAGTTGTTGGTGCTGCTCCAAAGAGCACCATCGAAGAAAAACTTAAAGCTTTGCTATAAAAATTACACATTAGTTCTATATGGCTAACATTGACGAAGAGATACTCAAGGGAGCAGAAGAAGACGCAAAAGAAGTCGCCTTTATCCTCAACTACATGGGATCGGAGAACAAGGAGCTCTTTACAGAGGAAGACATCTACTATTGTCTTGACGTGCTATTTGAATATCTCGACAAATTAAATGACAAAGCAGATTCCGACGGTTTCATCGATATTGATACAGAGGAAATTGCAAAGTACATCCAGAAAAAGGCAAAAAAAGAAGGCATGGGTCCTTATGAACTTGACGCTTTGATTCTTCTGATTGATGCCGAATTGGAGTACAACGAACAAATGGAGGACTAAGTTTCAGTAAACTTGTTCTATCCATACGTATCCACCGTGTGCATGATATTTAAAACACCGCCTGCGAAATATTTCGCAGGCGGTGTTTTAAATATCATGCACACGGCAAGCATACAAAGAGGAAGAATAAAAAAAACTTGTGAAATTAAGAAGTACAGAAGGTGAATCTTACAGGGAAGCTTTTGATGACTGGTTCCCAGCAATGGCTCACCCTGAACTCATCGGAATGAGAACTAATTACCTGCCATCTGCTTCTTCAATTGAATATTACGATGGTGAACGCGCCTCTTGCTATTATACTTATAAATTTGATGAAGACGGCTATTTGAAGGAGTGTATAGTAAAACATCTTCTGAAGAATATGGAATCACTGTCAAAGCCTATTATTTCACTTGGGAATAAAAAAGTTTTAATAGCTTAAAATACAATGCGGTCGTCTAGCTAGACGACCGCACAAAATTCCAACAGGTTGCCAGTTGCATTTACCCTATCCTCTACCACCCACTGTAGAACAATCCCAACAAAAGTCACACAAGAAGTCCTTCAAAACATGATTGTCCGACCGCCATCCTCTTCTTCTTGGATAGTCACTTTCACCACGTCAGCAGGAAGAAGACCTTCGATGAGTTCAGGCCATTCCATGAAACAGATGTTCCCTGAATAAACATAATCCTCATAACCAATGTCCAGCACCTCCTGTTCTTTTTTTATCCGATAAAAGTCAAAATGGTAAATGGGCTCATCGTTGCCATCCACATATTCATTCACAATGGCAAAAGTAGGCGAATTTATCACATCCTCCACCCCTAAATTTTCACAAACAGCTTTAATGAACGTGGTTTTTCCCGCTCCCATCTTTCCATAGAAGGCAAAAACACGATTATTCCCCATTTCATCGACAAATTTCTTTGCCGCACTATCGATTTCATCGATAGATTTTATCCTTATTTCCATATTATTTTCTCCTTTTTGACTGCATTGTGACTAATGGAACAAGCATCTCCTCCATGCTGATTCCTCCATGCTGAAAAGTATTTTTATAATATCCTACATAATAGTTATAATTATTAGGATAGGCAAAAAAGTCTTCATTCTGAGCAAAGATATAGGTCGTGCTAATATTGGGAGCAGGGAGGAATACAGCCTTGGGGTTCTTTAGTTCAAACACTTGTTTCTGATTGTAACTGAGATTCTTGCCCAACTTGTAGCGCAGGTTCGTATTGGTGTTTTTATCTCCAATAACCTTAACTGGATTATTCACACGAATAGAACCATGATCTGTCGTCACAACGATTTTGACATCAAGTTTTGCCAATTCCCTAAAAAGTTCACGAACCGGAGAGTTCTTGAACCACGATGCCGTAATGCTTCGATAAGCCCTTTCGTCACTCGCCAATTCGCGAACCATACGCGATTCTGTACGAGCGTGACTCAACATATCAATAAAATTGATAACCAGCACATTTAAATCGTTACTCATCAAATTCTTAATCCGCTCTACCAATTTTTCCGATTCCATCGAGCTATTCAACTTGAAATATGAGAATGTATTTTTACGACGATATCGTTCCAATTGTGTTTTTATGAGCTGTTCCTCATTCAAATTCTTGCCATCTTCTTCATCTTCATCAACCCAAAGTTCAGGATACATCTGTTCAATCTGACTCGGCATCAGTCCTGAGAATATCGCATTACGCGCATATTGAGTTGCTGTAGGCAAAATGCTCAAACAGAATTGCTCTTCGAACACAAAGTCATCCGCCAGTTCTTTTGCAATCTCTCTCCATTGGTCGTATCGGAAATTATCAAATACAACAATAAAGACTTTTTCTCCTTGACTCAGCAATGGAAATACCGACTTTTTAAATATATCTGGAGACATCAGCGGTCGCTCATCTGAGTTTTGCATCCATTGCAAATAATTCTTCTTTACGAACTTCGCAAAACCGTTATTAGCTTCTGCTTTCTGGGCTTTCAGCAAATCCGACATACCACCATCCGTACTTGATAGTTCCAACTCCCAATACACCAAACGTCGGTACACTTCTTCCCATTCCTTTAGCGTATAGGAATCATTAATCTGCATACCTATTTTCATAAAGTTCTGCTGATAGCCAGTATTCGTCACCTCAGTCTCTATTTCACGCTTGTGCAAGTGCTTTTTCAATGTCAAAAATATCTGATTCGGATTAACTGGCTTTATCAGATAGTCAGCGATTTTAGAACCTATAGCCTGATTCATAATATCTTCCTCTTCACTTTTCGTAACCATCACAACAGGAATGGTCGGATTTATTTCCTTAATCATTGACAAGGTTTCCAATCCGCTCAATCCAGGCATATTTTCATCCAAGAAGATCAAGTCGAAAGCCCGCTCTCTACATAGGTCAAGAGCATCTTGGCCATTAGTTGCAGTAACGACCTCATACTCTTTTTTTTCCAAAAAGATGACATAGGGTTTCAAAAGTTCAATCTCGTCATCTACCCACAATAATGTTCCGTTCATATCTATATGTTCTTTAGGTAGCCTTTGCAAAGTTAATCAAAATCCTCACACCTCCCAAACTCGTCTTCTCTTTTTTCTTCATATTGCTGTCTTTCATTTCACAGCCAGTCCAATCCTCCTTATCTATTGACAGCCTTACAACTTCATTATTTAACATGTACTTTCACCTTGTCTTCAGGAGTTAAGTCTGGAATTTTAATCTCATAAGTGACTGAACGCGGAAGGGTAAATACATATTCATAATGTCCTTTGCTGTCACATCGCCATGCTGAATGAATGGCACCATAAGGCGTATGAACCTTAGTACGCATCCACGTAATGCGAGGTTGGGAACGCAAAGAAGGATGATTGGCAGGACGGCGGTCGGCATGCGGCGAAAGCACAACATGACTGAAACCTGGAGCCCCAGGCCTTATTCCTCCCATCGTTGCATACATCCATTCTGCAATGACACCGTAAGCATAGTGATTGAAAGAGTTCATGTTCCAAGGATGCTTGTGAAAACCTCCCTCGCGTGTAAAAGAGTCCCAACGCTCCCATATAGTCGTAGCCCCTTGATCAACACTATAAAGCCATGAAGGGTTATCACGTTGTAGCAGCAGAGCGTAAGCAAGATCATCCATTCCTTCATCAGAAAGAGTAGGACAAAGAATAGCCGTTCCAACAAAACCTGTAGACAACCTGTAGCCATTCTGTTCTATTTTCTTCCGCAAAGCAGCACGCGTCTCCTCACGACTGGAATCGGGCAAAAGGCCAAAGTGCAAAGCCAGCAGGTAAGCTGTTTGTGTAGTCTTCTTTAATTGTCCATTAAGGTGCAAATAACGCTGCTGAAACTCCTGACGAATATCGGCATACAGTTGTCGATATTGCAACGCTTCCGCATGCTTACCCAATACTGTCGAAACACTATCCATCAGCTGAGCCACATAAGCATAGTATGCCATTGCCACATAACGTTCTTCCAAAGGATCATAAGCAAGCCAGTCGCCAGTAGCAGTCCCCGCACCAATATGGTGATACTTGATGCCAGACTCTGCATCCGTCTCTTGTTGAAGAGCCAGATACTGCATCCATCGAGTCATGCTCTCATAATTTTCTTCCAAGATACTTTTATCCCCCGTCATATAGTAAACATTCCAAGGAACTATCACACCCGCATCACCCCATGCTGCTGTACCATATCCCCAGAAATTGCAATAAGGAGCGATATCGGGATAAGCCCCGTCTTCACGCTGTGAATTTCTCAAGTCACGCATCCATTTTTTGTAAAAAGAAGCCGCGTCTGACTGATAAAGCGCGGTTCGAGAAAATATCTGCGTATCTCCAGTCCACCCCAACCGTTCGTCACGTTGGGGGCAATCGGTTGGAACACTAAGGAAATTTCCTCGCTGACTCCACCATATATTCTGATAAAGCTGATTGATACTGGCATCTGAACACGAGAATTCCCCCCACTCTGCGATATCAGAGCCTACCACCTGACCCGTCAGACGAACTATCTCCACATCATCTGTAGCCGTGATGGACACATAACGGAAACCCATAAATGTATGTGTGGGGTGATAAGTTTCCCCTTTAGCATCGCCTCGAAAAGTATAAGAAAGCTTGGCATCGGCTTGACGCAAATTATATGTCCACACACTTCCTCCAGGTCCATCCTCCAAACGCCCATCGTGGTCACCATTCTCATTAAGTATCTCTCCATGCCGCAACGTCACGACGGTTCCGCTTCGTGCCTTAGCCTTAAACAGTACCCAACCCACCATATTCTGTCCAAAATCCACAACAGCTGTCTCACCTTGACAAAGTTTGAAAGATTTGTTGCGTACAATCCTATCTGCCTTTATTTTTCCATACTTCGTACCCGTATCTACTATATCATGATAAATAACGATGCTTTGTGGTTCTTGCCACAGACGTTCGTCACGAACACGTACTTCAGGTCCCTCAAATGGCACCAGCGACACCTGCACACTCTTATCTTCCACAGCTGATTCCCAATCTGCAGGAACACGCCTCGCATCATAGATTTCTCCATCGTAGATATCACCCGCAATTAAGGGGCCGTTCAAACTATACTTCCAAGTGCTGTCTGTCTTGACCACGCAACTGCCATCCACCTCTATTCGTGCCCAAAGCGACAGTTGAGGATGCGTACCATACACATCTCTACTTATTTCTCCTGCCCACCATCCACGACTCAGCTGCACGTGTATCTCATTTTTTCCTTTTCGCAACAACGGCGCAATGTCAAATACCTGAAAAGCCACTTCCTTGCGATAATCTGTCCACCCCGGCTTTAATTCATGATTCCCAACACGTTTTCCATTAACAGACACATCATAGACTCCCAAAGCCGTAGCATATAGCTTTGCGGTCTCTGGCTTTTTCTCTACCTCAAACGCTTTTCTGAATAAAGGCATTCCTTCTGCCGATTGATTCGTGGTTATCCAAATTGCCTCTTGCGCAGAAAGACAAGTTACTTTCAACATAAACATAGCCACGAAAAACCATGTTCTGCATATAATCCAATTCACTTTTTCCATAAAAGCAGTTATATATAGCTATTCGTCTCTTGCCCGCTCCGTTCTTTCATTCAGGAAAAAATAATAATCCCACAATGCCCATTCTGACGACAAGGTTCTTAGAAAATGAAATTCTCTTCCTCATCGAATTCCTCCACCTCACTCTCTTCTATAGGCTCAGGCAATTCTGTCGGTTCGTCCAACGTACTATGTTCATCCTCAGTTATCTGCAGAGAACCTATCCTGTCAAAATACTCGTCGTAGAAGTCAAAGTAATCGGCAAAACTCAATCCCCTCATGAGCTTAGCCAAGTTCTCCTCGCAAATGATAAAGCATTTCAATCCGTCTAGTTTATATGCCATATCAGCATTATTCAGCAAGCGATGCATATAAATATATGCCTCATCATAGTTAAGGAACGTGCGAACCTGCAGCATATCGATTCCTTCCCCTTTCTCAATAGAGATATCAAAATTACG
>CAJGCU010000011.1 GCA_904501945.1 uncultured Bacteroidaceae bacterium | reverse complement strand
TGAGTATCAACGCTTTGGAATTTTGGAGGGAAAAGGGCACAAAAAGCGTACCCGAGGGGTGCGATGCGGAGCACCCCTCGGGTACGACACGTTATCTAAAACGTCAGTTTGATATAAAGAGTCGCTTTGCGAGGCACTAAAAAAACATATCTTTATTATACCGAACTCACGTTACTTTAGTGCCTCTAGAGGTGCTGAGGTGTTAAAAAGGGGTGTGAGATGGCGGATTGTAAAGGATGGATATACGTTGAGACACCTTTCCTGTTTCTGTATCTTTGCTGTACCCTTAATTTGTTGTTAAGTAGTATGTCAAGTTGTTGGAATAGTTAAAAAAAAAATAAAAAACGCCATTTGACTTGTTTTTTTTATATAATTGTATTTTCTTTGCAAAAAATGAACATAAATTACGTAAAAATAGTACAAAAAACAAATTGTATGTTAAAAATACAGGTATTTGCATTAGTTTTAATCAATGCTGCTGTCATGCGAGCTCAGCACAGCTGGGCTATGGCTACGCTTAAAGCAGGAGAGAGTGCGCCATCCATCACCGAGTATCACTGTCTTCCTGAAAAAGCTTCAAATGGGGTTGATTATTATCGAATGTATGATTGGGGCTTCCAGATACGACAAGAATATTATAATCCTGTAAAACTACAGTACGGCTATCGAATGGAAGATAAACGTATCTTTATCTATGACTTCGAGAAAGAAGAGGAACGCCTTGCTTTCGACTTCACGCTTACTGTTGGCGACCGCTTTGCTACATACAACGGAATGGAGTGGACGATAGAAGCGGCTGCTGATACGCTTGTTAATACATCTTACATGGGTATGGGTGAAAACTGCACGAAGCGACTTCTGAAAGTGCGTTCGGTTGATGGCAAATATTCCGACCAATGGCTTGAAGACTTTGGCTCGTTTTCCAACCATTTCATGATTCTTCCGATGAATGAAACTCTGCAGACTCAGACGCTCTGGATGGAATATGAGGAAGGTCAATACTTAACTCGTGAAATATCCTTAGACCCTCTCTTTGCGCATGATTCTGGCGCACCAAGGGATGAATCTGGAGCTTTCAATGACTTATTCGTGAATTGCACCTATAAGGATGGGACTCTTGTTGTAGAAGATGAGCGATACCGCTCGCCAAACCGCGAATACACCTGCTTCTATCGTGTTGGCGATGACCTCTATTGTGCATACGTATGGAATCTGAATCCTGCCACAGATGCTGGCTACGTTGTATGGTATCGAGACATCGCTTATTACTATGGACTTCCAGAGCCCCAAAGCGGCAAATACACGATGCATTTCAACATGAATGAAAGGCCGACGGATAAAGTAACAAAGATTGCAGATGTAATTGGTGCTGTCAGCAACCATCTCACGAAATCGCCTTTATACGACCTCACGGGCCGTCCTGTCGCAGCTCCTGCGAAAGGTATTTATATTCAGAACGGGAAGAAGGTGTTGACGAGGTGATGGTTTCATAGTATCGGTAAAAAACGTGTGGCTTAGGGGTTGCCTAAGCCGCACGTTTGTATAAAGGTATGAGTTGTTTCTTTACTTAACGTTGATAGCCTTGCCGCTGTAAGTTACGGTCGTTTCCTTGCCTCCGATGACTTTCACGTTGAAGGTGCGAGTGGCGAGCATGCCCTTGAATGAGCCTGTGCGCTTGCCGATGGTGAGCGTCTTGGAGCGGTCGTTCCACTTGAGCTGGATGGTGCTGTATTCTCCCTTTTCGTAGTTGTAGTTGTCGCCTTCGTCTTCGTAGAGGGTGAAGGTTGCATCAGCGCCTGGATATACTACGATGTCGAGGTTGTCGAACTTGTTTTCGTTGGCATACTGCACGTCTGGTCCGAGTGGAAGGATTGAACCTGCCTTGATGTAGAGTGGAGCCTTGCTGAGCGGAGCTGCTGCTGAGATGGTCTTGCCGCCGTCAATGAGCGTGTTGGTCCAGTAGTCATACCACTTGGCACCTGCTGGCAAATAGACGTCGAAGGTTTTTGCCTCATTCCAGTTGATGCGTGAGTAGTTTTCGCGCTGGAGGTCCTGGCGGTCCCATCCTGTCATTTCATTGGTTCTGACAATCTTTTCTGTTGTGTAGAGCGGGTCAATAACTGGGCATACGAGGACGTTGTGTCCGAAGAGGAACTGACGGTTGTTGTTCCATGTGTTGCGGTCGTCCTTGAAGTCCATGAAGAGGGCACGCATGAAGGAGTCGTTGTTGCTGGTTACCTGCCATGACTGGCTGTAGATGTATGGGAGGAAGCGGTAGCGGAGTTTCACTGCATCTACGAGTGCATCGTAAACAGGCTCGCCTTCCTTTCCGAAGTAGTAGATTTCACGGTAGATGTCGGCTCCGTGGCTGCGCATCATAGGCGTGAAGGCTCCGAACTGCATCCAGCGAACGTAGAGTTCCTGATACTGTGGATTGCGTGGTGCAGAGTTGTGACCTTGTGTGTTGTATGAGCCTGCAAAGAAACCGCCGATGTCTGCGTTGACGTTAGGATTGGCTGTGAGGGTGTAGTTGAGGCAGATTGGCACCTGCTTGCGGAAGCTATCCCATGAAGAGCCGATGTCGCCACTCCATGTGTTGGCGCCATAGCGCTGCTGTCCTGCGAAGTAAGAACGTGTGAGGATGAAGACGCGTTTGGTGCTGTCAACTGCACGTTGGCTGTCATACACGCCGCCGACTGTCAAGAGCGGGAAGGCGTTGCGCACGCTGCGGTAAGAGCCCATGGCGGTAGGCTGGTCGCGTTGCTCTTCTGTGAGGTCCATCTGGTCAGGGTCGGTTGAGTCCATCCACCATGCGTCGATGCCCATTTCGTGGAGGCGTGTGAGGTTCTTCCAGTAGATGTCGCGAGCTTCTTTGCTATAAACGTCGTAGCAGCGAACACCGCTGGGGTAGTCTTTACGTGGTGGCCATTGTGGAAGTCCGCTCTGTGGCCAGGTGTCGAAGTCGAGCATGAGACCTTTTGACTTGAGTTCCTTGAATGCCTTGGTTTCTGGTCCGAAGGATGCCCAGATAGAGATGCTCATGTGAGCATTCTGGCGATGCACTTCGTTAATCATGTCCTGTGCGCGGTCGAAGTCTGGGTTGATGAATTCCATGGCGTTCCAGTTGTAGTTGCTGCCCCAGTACTGCCAGTCTTGGATGATGCCGTCGAATGGAATCTTGAGGTTACGGTACTTGTGTACAACTTCGAGAAGTTCATTCTGTGTCTTGTAGCGTTCGCGTGACTGATGGAATCCATAGGTCCAGAGAGGGAACATTGGCACTTGGCCAGAAATGCTACGCATCTCGGCGATGACGCCGTCGGCATTGCCGCCATAGATGAAGTAGTAGTCGATGAGCTTGCCGACTTCTGACTCAAGGACAATCTCGCCTGCCTGTCCTTCTGCTGGGCTGACGAAGCGTGTGGGAGAATAGTTGTCCCAGAAAATTCCGTAGCCTTTGATGCTCTGGTAGAAATGAGCGAAGTCTTCGAGGTTGCTCTGCTCCATTCGGCGATTTTCGCCACGCTGGCTCATCTTGCCGTTTTGGAGAAGACCTACACCGTAGATACCTTCGTCTGCTTCAACGCTGAAGGTCTGGCGAACTCGGAAGGCGTCCTGGTCTGGACCTTTGGTGATAGGAGTGAAAGCGCTGTTCACTTCGCTGGTGAGGAGGTTTCCCTTGCTGTCGGCGAATGAAACCTTGCCGTTATCTACTGTGACAGTCAATGCTGATGACTTGTAGATAGTAGCTGTGCCTTGCTGTGTCTGCTTTACTTTCACTTTCTGTGGAGAAGCGATGACTACGAGCGATGTTTTTTCTACTTTTTGCCCGTTTTCCTTTACGATACGTACCGTGTTGGGTGTGTAGAACTCTACGGTCTGTGCTTGAGCATAAGTGATACCCAAGAGGGAGAGGAGAGAAAGAATGAATGTTTTCTTTTTCATAGATAATAAGAATTAATAAATATTGGTTATTTGTGTTTGAATATATTATATAATATATATGTTAATATCCGAAGTGTTTCTCCAGTCGTTTACGTTCTTTTTGTGTAATCTGTATGACAGAGCCATGACGTGGAGTGAAGTTACCCTGGGTTGGGGTGTCCTGTACATACTGGAAGGTGGTTAGGTCTCCCTTGCAGAACTGGTAGTGTCCATTGGCATAACAGTCATACATGAGGATGTATTCAGCAGGCTGTTTTTTGGATTTCTTGATGAGCGGGAATACAGACGAGC
This sequence comes from uncultured Bacteroidaceae bacterium, assembly GCA_904501945.1. GTDB lineage: Bacteria > Bacteroidota > Bacteroidia > Bacteroidales > Bacteroidaceae > Minthosoma. Next base: position 26,735 of record CAJGCU010000011.1, on the reverse strand, counting down.
CTTCGACTGGATACTGCCCTTCCTTTTGCAGGTGCTTCCATTCTACAGTGTAAGGTCCTGTGAGAGTTTTGCTGGTTGCGCGCATGACTCCCTGGCGGGTGCGCCAACCTCCATCAGGTCCTGCGGGATTGATGACGCTTCGCCCTTCGTCTTTGAAGAAAAGCACATACTCTTGATGTTGCTCGTCATAGATGATGTCTCCATCGATAGCTGCTTTGCCAAAGTCGAAGAGAAGACGGGGGTCGCTGATGTCAGTGAAGTCTTCGTTGGCGTAGGAGTAGAAGAGTTTGAAATAGGGCTGGTTGAATTTCTTACGTTCGCCTGTGCGTCGATTGACTTCCCAGTCGTTGGTCTCGTATTCCCAGTCGTGGCGTCCGATGGAGTAATAAATCATGTATTTCTTTGCTATAGGATCCCAGATGGTCTGTGGAGCCCATACGGCATGAAGGTTTGCTCGGTCGAATCCCGCGAGATGAGGAAATCGGGTGGGAAAGTCGATGGCAGTGTGTTGCCAGTGGATGAGATCTGTAGACTTCATCAGGACAAGCCCGTCATTGGATTGCCATCCTTGGCTGGAGCGCATATCGGTGAGTACCATGTAGAATGTCTTGCCGTCTTGCGCTCTGATGATATGCGGGTCTCGGATGCTCTTCTTCAGGGAGATTGTATCTGAAGCGACAACGGGTTTGCCGTCGTTGAGAGAGCGGTAGTTGAATCCATCGTCAGAGATGGCAAATCGTATCTGTTCACCTTCTGGACTATTGTTGGAGAAGAAGGCAAAAAGATAGGAAGTGTATTTCTGTGCATAGACTGTAGGCAGTGCGAACAGAAGTGTGAGCAGGGTGATGGATAGCTGTTTCATTCTGATATTGTATATCTGTTGTATTTTAATATCTTACGGGTAGAGTATTTTTTTCTTTCCTTGGATAACTATGCCATTGGCAGGCGTGCTGATGTGTCTGCCGCTCAGGTCGTAAAGGGCATCATTGTCTGTTGTTTGCTGTCCGTTATCTGGATGTATTGCTTGGATGTCCGTGCTGAGCGTCTCTTCGTAGCTGTTGCTGATGTCGTTGGAAACTTCTCCGATGTCTGTCATGATGGCTGCAATCTCGTCGGCAGAAAGAGCATGGTTGTAGATACGGAAGTCATCTATTCTACCCTCGAAGAGTGGATCGCCCCTGAACATGGAACGTCCGATGTAGCAAAGGGATGGGGCTATGTCGGATGGCTTGATGGTGAACTTGTCGCTTTGTGCAACGTTCTCGCCATCAAGGTAGAGTGTGGCTTGTACATTGTTGCCCATGGGCTTGATGGCAATGGCGATGTGATGCCATGCCGTCGTGCTCAGTTTTTTGCCTGTAGAGAGTATTTCTTCTTCTCCTCCATTTTTCATGACAAATCTCATCTCGCTGCCATTGTTAGGGGTGAGGAACATATATTGATTGGTACCATTGCCGAAATCGAATATGCGTTGCCAATTGCTGCCTCCGCTGCTGTGGCGTACCCATGTCGTAATAGTCATTTCATCGTGGTGAGTGGCAGCATAAGGCAGCATGGCATAGATGTCTCCTTTCATGTTAAGACTTTTTGTGCCAGATTTTATCATCGCAGAAACGCTCGAGTAAGAAGCAGTTCCAAAGAGAGATGCGTTGAGGCTGTTAGGTGTGCAGTCGTCTGTGTTGCCGTCGAACTGCAATTGGCAGACGAGACCCTGCTCTGCGAGTGGTGCAGCGTGCAGCGTGTCGGAAGCTTCGGAACGATTGCAGTGATAGTCAACCGCTTGTACCTTGTAGATGTATTTCTTTCCGGCAATGACTGTGTTGTCAATGAAAGTCGTCAACGTGTCGTTTCTGCCGATGGTGTTGTATTCAGCAAGTCCGCCTTCTATGGCAGGTTCTTCGGCCCTCAGGATGGTGTACGACGCAACGTCATCGTCGGCAGGGGCAGTCCAATTCAGTTCAATGCTGCCGTTTCGTTGCTTGGCATAGAGTGCTGTTGGAGCTTCTGGAGCCTTGAGTACAGTCAGTGATGGAGTCTTCACGTCTGTAGGCAGGAAGCGCCAGAGGTATTTTTTGAGTTCACTCTCGGATGTATTGCTGTCTGGCTCGTTTTTCGATGAAATTCGGGTTCCGTCGGTCAGGCTGCTGCAGTACAGATATTTATTGGTTAGTCGATTGATGATATAGAAGGAACCTTCTTGGGCATACTTGATATACCATTGTTCTTCCATTGGGTGGTTGGTTCCTGCGCTATACACTATGACATTGGCTGAAGATGTGAACATGTTTTTCAGATTTCCCCAGTTAAGTTCTGTGTTCAGGTGCATGTTGGTGTTGCCTGCATTGTCGAAGAACCAATAGGACATGTCGCCATCGGTGTAGCCTGGATAAACGTTCCATTGCTGTGTTTTCCCGCTGCTCTTTCTGGTGCTGCTGGTAGCATTCCCTCCACTCATGGTAAGCAGTTTCTTGCTTGCCACGTTCAGGATTTGGTAGGTTCCGTTCACTTCGAATGGAGCAACATCTTCTCCCCAGGTAATGTCAAACAAGCGTTCTGCATTGATTTGCCCTTTCTGGTATCCTGTTCCTCCTGGCACGTCATATACATACATTCGTGTAGGACCGTATCCGTTGAAATAAACATCCTTTGTCGTGCTGATGAAGGCAAAGGAAGAGGATGAAGCCTGTCGTTCACTGGAGCCGATATAGCCATGTACCTCGCCCGTTTTCTCGTTGCGATAGACCGCGGCATCCGTCCATGCATTTCGGTTCTCTCCGTAGCCGATGCGCACACCTTCGTTGGAGTCTATGCAGAACTGTCCTCGTGCTTTCGAGTCAAAGCCCCACCAGATGCCATTTTCCATGCCGTAGTTTGCTCCAACGATGGCTTCTCCCACATTGTGAAGCTCGTCAGCCGTTCCAATTCGTCCGTCGGCTTTCACTTGGGCAAAAAATCCGGCATAAGTGTCAAATGAGCCGGCCAGCTGATGTGTGTTTCCTTCGTCTATATATTCTTTCAGGTAGTTGTACCAAGGCAGTGCGCGGTCGCTATTCAATGTGTTTCCTCCGCTCACTCGTATGTCTTTGAAGAAAGGGTCTTCCTTGATGAGCTTGGCAATGGCGAGGAAATCCTTCATGGCTTGTGTCTCGCTCGTTGCCTGCTCCCATACAAAGTCTGGCTCGTTGAAAGGTGAGACGCTGATAACGGTAAGTCCTTGCTTCTGTACATATTGAGCCGTAGCCTTGATGAGTTTGTACCATTCTTCTGGCTTGCCTTGATAGTTCTTGCGTCCAGTGAAATCCTCTTCGCCGTTTTCGTTCTTGAAAAGTGCTTCGTGGTCGCAATTGAGGTTAACCTTTTTCGTGCCTGTTTCCTTGATTAGGTCACATCTCCATTTCAGCCTTTTTTGCTGCCTTGCTGAAAGCGTGTAGGCCCCGTCGCCGTTGTCAGTCACAAGGTCGTTGGGCTGGAATGACACACGGCCTGTCTCGAAATTTCCTTTTCCGATGTGTGCAATGCCTCGATAGACATTGTAGTCCCAGTCCCATGCAGCATCCATGCCCCAGTTGATGTGGTATGCCTTTCCTTCGTCGTTGATGTCGAATATGATGTCGGTGTCAGCCGCTTTCATCGCCTTCATGTAATCAATGCCTGTTTGTGCCGTAGCAAAGGTTAACGTTAGCAATGAGGCTGTGAGCAGTGTGAGTTTTTTCATAATCAATTTGTTAAGGTTGTGTGTTTGAAAAAGTGCTGTTGTTTTTATTCTCTTCCTTTCTCGTCGAGATAGCTATCTTTGAAGCCGAGGAAATAAAGTACTCCATCCAGCCCGATGGTGTTGATGCTTTGTTGTGCATTGGCTGCTACACGGGGCTTTGCGTGGAAGGCTATGCCGAGACCGGCTTGCGCCAGCATAGGCAAGTCGTTTGCTCCATCTCCTACAGCGATGGTCTGTTGCAAGTCAACTTTCTCTACTTGCGCAATAAGTTTGAGGAGCTCGGCCTTGCGCTGTCCATCGATGACTTCGCCGACGTAATTTCCGGTGAGATGGCCTGTCTCATCCACTTCAAGCTCGTTGGCATATACGTAGTCGATGCCATACTTCTTCTGGATGTATTCGCCAAAATAGGTGAATCCGCCGCTCAGGATGGCAATCTTGTATCCATATTTTTTCAGTACATACATGAGTCGGTCTACTCCCTCAGTGAAGGGCAGATTCTCTGCAATGTCTTTCATGACGTTGACATCCAGCCCCTTGAGCAGTTTGCATCTCTGCGCAAAGCTCTCCTTGAAGTCAATCTCTCCTCGCATGGCGCTCTCTGTGATGGCTGCCACTTGTTCATATACACCGTGCTTGCGTGCCAATTCGTCAATCACCTCAGTCTGAATTAGCGTAGAGTCCATGTCGAAGCAAATGAGACGTCGCATGCGGCGATACATGTTGTCAATCTGGAACGAGCAGTCTATCTCTAAATCTCTCGACATCTTCAACAGTTCAGCATGCAGTTCCCCCTTGTTTCGAGGTGTTCCTCTCACCGAAAATTGGATGCATGCCCGAGTCTTTTCCATGGGGTGTTGTATGCTTTCTCGTCCAGAGAGGCGCTGGATGGCGTCGATATTAAGTCCTTGCTCTGCAATCAGCTGGCTGATTGCTTCAATCTGCCTTGCCTTCAGTCGGCGTCCCAGTACAGTAAGGATATATCGGTTTTTGCCTTGTCGTCCCACCCAATTCTCATACTCGCTCATGGTGACGGGATAGAACTTGATGTTGACACCTAGTTCGCTAGCTTTGAACAGCAGCTCCTTCATGACGTGGCCTGCGCGTTGTTCCGCCACGCGAGTCAGAATGCCGAGCGAGAGTGTCGAATGGATGACAGCCTGTCCGATATCCTGTATGTCCACATCGTGACTGGCAAGAATGTTCATGATGCAAGCTGTGAGCCCTGGACGGTCTTCTCCCGTGATGCGTATGAGAATCAGTTCTTCCATGGTATGATGTCGGTGTTTTTTTGATGGTATGTTAACTTTATGGTTGTATGGCTTCGGACAATTATCTGTGACCATACAACCATAAAGCCTTCTTTCATTTACTTCGCAATGATGAGAGAGTATTTCTTTTTGCCTTGCTGTATGAGCATGTATTTGCCGTCAAGCAAGTCGTTTGCTGTCAGCAGTTGGTCGGGTGCAGTAGCCTTGTCTTTGTTGACGCTCACGCCTCCGCCCTTCACGAGCGTCTTCACCTCGCCCTTGCTGGGGAATACCTGAGTGTGGTCAACAGTCAGGTCAGACAGCTTCACACCTGCTTCAAACAGGCTCTTCTCCACCTCAAAATGCGGCACTCCGGCAAAGACATCCAGCAATGTCTGTTCGTCAAGTTTCAAAAGGCTTTCCTTGGTTGATTTGCCAAAGAGGATGTTGCTGGCCTCTACCGCTAGTTCATAGTCCTCGCGCGAATGAACCATGATGGTTACCTCTTCTGCTAGGCGCTTCTGGAGCACTCGGCGTCCTGGGTCAGCGTCTTGTTCAGCAATGATGGCCTCAATCTCCTCCTTCTCCAGCGAAGTGAAAATCTTGATATATCGCTTCGCGTCCTCATCAGGCACATTGAGCCAGAACTGGTAGAATTGGTATGGAGAAGTGTAGTTTCTATCCAACCAGATGTTGCCGCTTTCAGTCTTTCCAAACTTGCGTCCGTCGCTCTTTGTTACGAGCGGGCAAGTCAGCGCAAAGCACTCCTTTCCGTTCATGCGGCGGATGAGTTCTGAGCCCGTAGTGATGTTGCCCCACTGGTCGGCTCCACCCAGTTGCAGCTTGCAGTTCTTGTGCTCATTCAGGTAATAGAAGTCATAGCCCTGCAGCAGTTGGTAAGTGAACTCCGTAAACGAAAGTCCGTCGCGAGCTTCGCCATTCAGACGCTTCTGCACTGACTCCTTTGCCATCATGTAGTTCACCGTGATGTGCTTGCCGATATCGCGCACAAAGTCGAGGAACTTGAAGTCCTTCATCCAGTCGTAGTTGTTCACCAGCTCAGCCTTGTTGGGCTCGTTGCTGTCAAAGTCAAGGAAACGTGCCAGCTGCTCCTTGATGCAAGCCACGTTGTGACGCAGCGTCTCCTCGTCCAGCAGATTGCGCTCCTGGCTCTTTCCCGAAGGGTCGCCAATCATGCCCGTTGCGCCTCCCACAAGCGCCAGCGGCTTATGTCCGCAACGCTGGAAGTGGCGGAGCATCATCACGCCGCAGAGATGTCCGATGTGGAGAGAGTCAGCCGTTGGGTCAATCCCCAGATATGCAGTTACCTGCTCCTTCTTGAGCAGTTCGTCCGTGCCTGGCATCATTTGGTGAATCATGCCACGCCAAGTGAGTTCTTGTACAAAATCTTTCATTTATGTGTGATTTAAAATTTCCGTATATGCATTTGCCAGTATGGCTGGCTTTTATAATGGGGCAAAGATACGGCTTTTTTTTGAATCTTGGCGACGCTTATCTGTTTTTTTTAATAAAGTGTATGGTAAAAAGGTGTGAAGGTTGAAAAAACAAAAAAAGGAAAAACACGAAATGACATTATTTTATATCTCTTGATGGGTAATATGCCTAAATTCTGTATTCAAATACAAATGCCATTGTGAGGTGGAGTATTTCTGCTTTGAGGTTCTTCCTGCACCTCGAAAGGGGTGAGAGTCTCACGTGTATCATAGGTGAGAGTCTTACCCCTTTTATGGGTCTTCTGCTGCCTATTGGGGAGGTAGGGGAAGCGTGGGGTTATGGAAATGTGTGGATGAAAATGTACGATAAATGGGTTGATGTAACATTTGTGATAAGTTTGGTTACCTGAATATGCTTGAGAATAGATATTTTTTTGTATCTTTGTGGCCGATAACAACTCTAATCAAAACCATATGAATTTAGCTAATGTAATGAAAGTGGCAGCTGCTGCTGCCTTGATGGGAGGTGCGCTGAGTGTATCTGCCCAGAAAGTGAAAGCTCCATCTGGAGGAAAGAAAATTAGTAAGGAACTGATTGGTATATTCTTTGAGGATATCAGTCATTCGGCAGACGGAGGCCTGTATGCGGAATTGGTTCAGAATGGCTCTTTTGAGTACAGCCCAGCTGAACGCGACGGCTGGGGGCCGGGTTCTTTTTGGAGAATGCAGCGTCATGGCCATTCGACGGGTTACATCGAGCCTCGCATGGACAATGCGCTGAATGCTAACAACCCTCACTATATGCGTATTGTGGCTGAGCGCGTGGGACGTTTTTCTGACTATAATGGCTGGACAGGTGTCGGTATTCAGAACGACGGCTTTGACGGCATGGCGGTAAAGGCAGCAGCAAAATATGATTTCTCTGTGTTTATGCGCAGTCCTAAGGGCGCTGCCATGCCAGTGCGTGTGGTGCTGGTAGGCGATCGCAACAAGGTGCTGGCAGATGCAGAATTGAAGACTGGCGGAACTGGCTGGAAGAAGTATGGCGTGACGCTTACGGCGAGCGAGGATTGCCCCAATGCACGTCTGATGGTGCTGGCTCTCGCCAATGGCGAACTGGATGTGGACATGGTGTCATTGATGCCACAAGATACCTATAAGGGACATGGTCTCCGCAAGGATTTGGCAGAGGCAATAGCGGCCTTGGAGCCGAAGTTTGTTCGTTTTCCTGGTGGATGTGTCGTGCATGGCGGCGGTGACGGTTTTTGGAACACGTATCGCTGGAAGAAGACCATCGGACCTAAAGAGGAACGTCTTGGACAGAAGAACACCTGGGGCTACCACCAGTCTATGGGCTTGGGCTACTTCGAGTACTTCCAGTTCTGCGAGGACCTGAATGCGGAACCGATCCCAATTCTTCCTGTAGGTGTGAGCTGCCAGGGCGCAGGCGGAAGTTGGGGCTTGAAGGAGCAGGCTCAGTGGGCCGTACCTATGAGCGAGATGGACGAGTGGGTAGATGAGGCGCTTGACCTGATTGAGTGGGCAAATGGCGACGTGACAACCGAGTGGGGAAAGAAGCGCGCTGAAGCGGGCCATCCGGAACCATTCAACCTGAAGTATTTGGGACTAGGCAACGAGGAGAAAATTACTCCTGAGTTTGCTGAACGTTTCAAGTATATCTATAACAAAATACGTGAGAAGCATCCTGAAATCGTAATCGTGGGTACTGCTGGACCAGGTTCACACAAAGGCAATCCAGACTATGATACGGGTTGGAAGATTGCAGAGGAGATTGACCTCGCTATCCTCGATGAACACTATTATGAGAGAAGGGAGTATTTCTTTGACAACCAGCATAATTATGACAACTATCCTCGCAAGAGAAACACAAAGGTATATGTGGGTGAATATGCGGCAAAGGATAAGAAGATGATTGATGCATTGGCAGAGGCGCTCTATTTGCTCGGTATCGAAAGAAATGGCGATGTTGTGGTGATGACAAGCTATGCGCCACTTTTGGCTAAGAAGGGACAGACGAACTGGAATCCAGACCTGATTTATTTTGACAACACGAGAGTATATCCAACATGCAGCTACTATGTGCAGCAGATGTTCGGAACAACAGCGGGCGATTACTACTATGGTGACGTAGCTAAGTTTGAGGGTGCAGACAAGTTCCAAGGTGCGTCTTGTGTGCTCAACACGGAGAAGGGCGAACTTTACATCAAGGTGGTGAATGCTGCTGCTGAGGCAAAGCAAGCAAGCATTAACTTGAGCCGCTTCAAGAATCTTCCAGCCAAGGCTACGATGACGACTATCAGCGGCGCGCCTGACACAGAGAACAACTATGAAGTACAGCCTGTTGCTCCGATAGACAAGGAGATTGGTATTGCAAAGAAAATGAAGGTGACAGCAGAACCTTACTCTTGTTCTGTAATTCGTATTAAACTTTAATGGATTTTGAGTATCTAAGGTTGTGAGGACGAGGTTCCCTGCCTTAGATACTCGAAATTTTGTATTTTCAACCAATTAACAAAAAATTGTTTATTTACACAATCACAGAACGTTTAAGAGATGAAAAAAATTTTTACTGGTATAATGGCTATGTGTATGGCTGTTGGGCTCAGCGCACAAACCTACACTCCATGGGAGAAGGGTGCATTCGAGACAAAGAAGTATCGTAATCTTTTTGTTGAGATGGGTTACTCGAAAAAGGACGTGGATGCCAAACTGAAGGAAGTCTTCAACGATGTGTTCCGCGGCCCTAACAAAGTGTACTTCGAGGTGGGGGACACGATGGCCTATGTGTCTGACATCAAGAATAATGATGCGCGTACTGAAGGTATGTCTTATGGCTTAATGGTAGCAGTACAGTTTGGCGAGAAGGACATCTTCGACCGCCTGTGGCGCTGGAGCCGCAAGTACATGCAGCATCAGTCGGGTCCACGCGAGGGGTACTTTGCATGGAGCTGCAAAACTGACGGAACGATGAATTCGGCTGGCGCTGCCAGTGACGGCGAGCTGTATTTCATCACAGCCCTTCTTTTTGCGTCTAACCGCTGGGGCGATGATACGGGCATTAACTACAAGGCTGAGGCACAGCGTATTCTCAACTGTACGATGCCACGCGAGGTGGAGGGACGTCCAATGCCTGCTTTCGGGCAGCAGCAGAATGCTCAGGCTCCTCAGAAACAGATGATGTACCTTATCAACCCAGAAAACAAACTCATTACTTTCACTCCAGATGGATTCGGGCAGCGCTATACTGACCCATCTTATCATGTGCCTGCATTCTATGAGGTGTGGGCACGATGGGCCGACGATGGACGCGCTGACTACTGGAATGAGTGTGCGCAGAAGTCTCGTGAGTTCCTCCATAAGGCTATCCATGAAGAGACTGGTCTCAATGCTGACTACAGCCAGTACGATGGCGGTCCGATGCAGGGCTTTGGAGGCCGTCGCAATGGTGCCAACAACTTCCGCTACGATTCATGGCGTGTGCCTATGAACATCGCTCTCGACTACGAATGGAGTTGTGCAGACCGCGAATGGCAGCAGCAGTATGGAGAGAAAATACAGAACTTCTTCTATTCTAAGGGTATCAACGATTTCGTTGACCAGTATCGTGTGGACGGAAGCCTCCCGGAGGAGGATGAGATTCTGCAGGCTGGCGGATTCAAGAAGCTTCGCCATTCTATTGGCCTTGTTGCAACAACAGCGGCTGCGTCTATGATGTGTAGTCATGCCAAGAGTAAGGAGTTTGTCGATGCTCTTTGGAATGCTAAGCACGTTCCATTCGAAGATGGATACTTTGATGCTTACTATGATGGACTTCTCCGCCTCTTCGCTTTTATGCACCTGAGCGGAAACTATAGAATCATCTTCCCTGAGAAATAAGCAGATGGGATTCGAGGCAGCATGCCTTGAATACGAAAAAGTGAAAGATGCGGTTCTTCGTGTTGAGGAATCGCATCTTTTCATTTCGTTGTTCGCTCTAGCTGTGGAGGAGATTGATCGTCTTGGGTGGCTTAACTATTTTGCCCCCCTAGAAAACGTCATTTTGTCATTTTTTTGCCTGTTCGGCTGAGTAGTCTTTCGATGTGTACGCGTAGCAGGTGATAGGTCTTGCAATCTTTGAATTGGGTGTTGCGGCGCAGCATCTGGTTGGGTAGCATTTGGCTGTGTGAATAGCATGAAAGTTCGTTGTCCATCTGCTGGGTGTTACCTTGCGCTAGGAGCTTGATGTCTTTCTCGCGTTCGCGTCGAAGGATGGTGCAGACGGGGGTGAGGGCTGCATCGACTACGTTCTCCTGCAGATGATGCCCTTGTATGAAGAGGTAGGTGTCTTCGGGAGTGACTCCTAGTTGTGTAAGTTCCTCCTTGAGCCGACCGAGTTTTCCTTTGGCTTCGGGCACGTGCTGCTGGAGCCAAGCCGTTTTTCGGTTAACGTTCTTGCGAACTTGTTCGAGGGCATCTATGGGTTTGTGGACATTGAGTTGTTCGATCGAAGTGATGTTGTTGAACGATGTTAGAGGCATTTCGCTGAATCGTCCTTGGCGATGCAGCCATATAAGCCAAATGAAGAGTTCATAGATGATGCGGGAATAGAGTTTGAGGTATTCTTCAAAATTGAAGATGTTTCGGTCGTTGAGCGTAGCCATGACGCACACGTCGTGAAGGCTTGGCGCATAGCACTGGTAGTTTTCGATGGAGTAAGTGTAGGTGTGGATGATGTAGGGGTTGTCGAGCATTCGTGCAGAGTTGGATGTGTGGCGCTGAAGCAGATAGTCGAGGTCGGCATCGACGCAGGCTATCATGCATACTCCGAGTGACTCGCCAAGTTTGTTCATCATGGCAGTTTTCTTTCCTCTGTTGAGATTTTTGCGACTGGGCAGCATCACTTCAAACATGGTCTCTTCGTCCTCGAAGTCGCTGAGCACGCTCCGCCAGAAGAAAATGTCGTCGTATGATTCTACATACGCTACAATCTTCCGCTTCTTGCTCTTGGGGCGGAGACGGTTGGAGGCTTCGATGTAGGCAGATGTGATGTTGGAGGCGAGCCGTTTCATGGTCTTGCTAATTGCTGATTTCTTCTACTTCGGTCACGTTGCTAATCCATCCATCCATGATGAGAGCGGGCGAATGGGTGGAAAGGATGATTTGTACATTGGGATTGAGCTGGCGGATGAGGTCGATGAGCTGTTGCTGCCAGTCAATGTGGAGGGAGATTTCGGGCTCGTCCATGAGAAGGGCGTATGGCTCTCTGTTCTCTACCAGTACAGTGAGGAGGATGGCGAGCATCTGCTTCTCTCCGCTCGAAAGTTGGTAGGGTGTGATAATCTGTGTTGCATTGTCCATGGATTGGATGAACTGTATCTCGTTGCTCTTGCGGTCGATTTTCTTGTTCGTGTCTGCAAACAGTTTGTCGATCATGTCCTGAAATTGCTTTTTGGGCGCACTGACCTTTGCTGCTTGCTGTTGGTCTTCAGGGTCTCCGCTGGTGAGCAGTTCGATGATGCGATTCCCGATGTTGACTTGGTAGTCGAGGAAACGTTTCTGCAGACGGTAAATTTGCCAGTCAAGTTCAGTTTTTACTCGTGAGTCAGAGAGTTTCTCGAGCAAGTCGCTGTGCAGGAGTGGGCGGTCGAACGAACGGATAACGTCAAATTTGATGTAGGTGGCATCTTCGGGCATAAGCTTGATGATGACGCCTTGTGGTACTTCGTCGGGCACTATCTCCCCTTTGTCAATCATGCTCAAACGATGAGCGGAATGGTTGATGATGGTGCTTTTCCCCACGCCATTGATACCGCTGAGGATGTTGACGTCGGGCTGCAATTGCCAGACGATGTGCTTTCCTCCCTTCCACAGGGCTTCGATTTCGATGCTTTGAATGTAGTCAGCTCTTTTTTTCATGCTATGTTTGGGTTATACGGTTGTGCGGCTGCCGTTGTCCGTCATCCGTTGTCCTATTTGTATGTGGCAAAGATAGCGAAAAGTTGGGAGTCGTGAGTTAGGAGTTGAGAGATTTTTGTAGTCTAGTTTGTTTTTTTTGTTGAAAAAGTGATAAATCCTAATGCCTAATTCTTCATTCTTAACTTTTTTTGTACCTTTGTGCCGAAATTTAATCACATCATCATCATTTTATGGGAGGTTTTTTCGGAACCGTATCGACAGAGAAATGTGCGGCGGAACTATTTTATGGTACTGACTACCAGTCTCACTTGGGTACTCGTCGTGGTGGTATGGCTACTTATTGTGAGGAAAAAGGCTTTTACCGTGCCATTCACAACCTTGAGAGTACTTATTTCCGTACACGTTTCGAGGCGGAGTTACCTAAGTTTGAAGGGAAATCTGGTATTGGTGTTATTAGTGATACCGATGCGCAGCCGATGCTTTTCAACAGCCATCTGGGGCGCTTCGCTCTTGTGACTGTGGCAAAAGTGAATAATATGGAAGAGATTGCAGACCATTTGTTGCAGGAGAACATGCACCTTTCCGAATTTTCGTCTGGAAAGATAAATCCTACGGAGTTGGTAGGTCTGCTTATTGTCAAAGGTAAGGATTTTGTTGATGGCATCGAGAATGTGTACAAGACCGTTAAGGGTTCCTGCTCTATGCTCCTCCTTACCGAAGACGGCATTATTGCTGCACGCGATGCGTGGGGGCGTACTCCTATCGTGATTGGCCAAAAGGATGGGGCAATGGCTGCTACAAGTGAAAACACGGCGTTCCCTAATCTGGGCTACGAAACGACCTACTTTGTCGGACCTGGAGAAATTGTTCATCTTCGTGCTAATGGCATGGAACAATTGCGCAAGCCGAACAAGAAGATGCAAATATGTTCATTCCTGTGGGTGTACTACGGTTTTCCCACTTCTTCCTACGAAGGGAAAAATGTGGAAGATATGCGTTTTGCAACAGGACGTGTGATGGGTGAAGAAGATGAAACTGAAGTCGATTCGGTGGGAGGAATCCCAGATTCAGGTATAGGCATGGCTATCGGCTATAGTGCAGGGCACAAAACTCCATACCAGAGAGGCATCAGCAAATATACTCCTACTTGGCCTCGTTCATTCACACCATCTAATCACGAAATGCGTTCCCTGGTGGCAAAGATGAAACTCATACCAAACAAGGAGATGTTGCGTGGCAAGCGTTGCCTTTTCTGTGATGATTCTATAGTGCGAGGTACTCAGCTGCGCGAAAATGGAAAAGTACTGAAGGAACTGGGTGCGAAAGAAGTGCATATGCGTGTGGCTTGTCCTCCGCTCATCTATGCTTGTCCTTTTGTTAATTTTGCTGCCAGCAAGTCGGAGTTGGAGTTAATCACTCGTCGTGTTATCAAGGATTTAGAATCGCATTCTAATACAGTGACCCTGTTGACAGACGCCTTGGCGGCAGACCAAACTGTGACTGTCTCGCCAGAGAGGTTGAGAGCTTATGCTACAACGGATTCGCCCGAGTATAATGCAATGGTGAAGGAGGTGGCACGGCGCTTGGATCTCGATAGTCTCAAATTTTCCAAGCTGGAAACCATTGTTGAGGCTATTGGCTTGGAAAAATGTAAGATATGTACCCACTGCTTCGATGGCAGCTCGTTCTATTCTCTTGAAGAGGAAAACAACAACGAGGAATAGTTTGCCGCTTGAACAGTAATTAATACACCGTGTGCGAAATGTTTCAAACATGGTGTATTAAATGTTGTGTACGCTGTTTATATGTGGATTCTTGAAACCGTGTTAAAAGCCGACTGTTGGATGTGGCTTTTGTGGTGCTATCGAGGTGAAAACCTCATTGCAAGTTTTTAAATGGCCTTATTGAATATTTGTGAGATATTCGATGACTTTTTCGTTAGCGGCTCTCAGGGCTTCGCATGCTTTGCTCAGATTGCGTGAGAACTCTTCGAATGTTTCGGCGCCGCTGTCGCATAGATCAGTCACCGATTTTACATAAACAATGGGGATGTCAAACAGCGAGCAGACGAAGCCGACGGCTGCACCTTCCATGTCTTTCAGCTGTCCTCCATGCGTTTGTATCATGTCAAGGTCGCAGGGTTGCATGTCAAGAGATGACCCTGTGGTTACTTTTCCCGTCTTCATGTACAATGATTCGGCCATGCGTAGACTGCCTTCCCATACAGCGTAATTGCCGATGCTTTGAGTTCCCCATGCGTCGTCGCCTGGCACACGGCGGTCGTGAAACATGGCTCCATTGCCGATATATACTTCGGCGATATCAGCACCATGAGCTTGGAAAGCGCCACATGTGCCAGAGTTAATGATTATGTCGGGTGACAGTTTCTGGATGGCAGATAACGTTGCTATGGCTGCAGCTTCGCATCCCACGAGGTCACTTCCGTGTTGCTGCCCGTTCAGGACGACGTATAGGGTGCATCCGTTTATTGACCCTTTATACAGTTTGCATGGCAGAGGTGAGAAAAAACCTTCTTTTTCTTTGATGCCATACTTTTCGATGAACGGCTGAGCTTCAGCTTGCATGGCGACAATATAGCAAATTTTTTTCATATTACTAACTTGGTGCTTGAATTTTTATTTGTGAACTTTTTATTAGTTTGTTGGAGTTGTCTGCTTGACAAATCTCGACAAATTTACGTATTTTTTTTGTCTTTTTGACTTTTTTTTGAAAAGTTTCTCTTTATATACGTACATGTGAATAATTTATTTTACCTTTGCAAATTAAAAGTGTTAATCTTGTGTAATTTATGATACTGAACAGGAAAATGATGACATGGGCTATGTTGGCGGCCTTTTTGTTTGGCACGGTCGATGTAGCGGCAGAAATAGAAACGCCTCTCTTTAAAAAGCAGGAAACTTCCACTTCTGTTGAAAGTAAGAAGAAGTCAAAAGAAAAGAAGAAATCTAAAAAGAAGAAGGACGAGGAGCTGGTGGTTGCTCCTTCGAAGTACAAGACAATGACGGGACGCGATTCGTTATCGCTATCGGGCGTGATGAACGTGATTCAGAAGGGCGATACGCTTTATCTGGAATTGCCAGTGAATTTGCTCGGTAAGCCATTCTTGGTGTCGAACAAATTGCAACAGGTACCAGTCGAACTGAATGAAGCTAGTGCCAACAAGGGAATTAACTATGCCAACCAGATGGTGCGATTCGAATGGGATCGGCAAGCTAAAGTGGTGAAAATGCGTCAGCAGCGTGTTACTCCAGAGGTTCCAGAAGGCTCTTATTTGGCGCGTTCTGTGGCAGACAACTACATTGACCCTATCATTGCATCGTTGAAGGTGGATTGTGTGGCTCCAGATTCAACTTCTGTTATTTTCAAAGTCAATGACTTGTTCAACGGAAAGAAAAATGTGCTGAACGATGTTTTTAACGACATTAACCTAGGCACATCGCCTGTGGCAGAGCTTTCACGTGTCGTGAGCGTGAATTCATACGAGCGTAGCGTCGTGGCGAAGTCTGAATTGACGACGACTGTGAGAGAAGGCATGTCGAAGGTGAATGTGACTGTGGTAGTTAGCACAGCCATATGTTTGTTGCCAGAAGAACCTATGGCGCGCCGCCGCGAAGATTGGAGAGTGGGCTATTTCTCTACGCCAGCCATGATTTACAATGACTATCAGCAGCGAGTGGAGAACACCAGCTACATCACGCGTTGGCGTCTTGTTCCAAGCGATACGGTAGCGTATATGCGTGGTGAACTCACAGAGCCAGTTAAGCCTATTACGTTCTATATTGGCGGCGCAGTGCCAGAGCACCTTAGACCTTATATTATACAAGGTATTCTCGATTGGAATAAAGCCTTTGAACGTGCTGGCTTCAAGAATGCGGTGCAGGCCATTGTCCCTGATGACACACTTGATGTGGAAGGTGATGATATGCGTTATTCTGTATTGACCTATGCGGCATCGGAAAAAGCGAACGCCATGGGGCCTTCTACTTTAGACCCTCGTACAGGAGAAATTCTGGAGGCAGACATCATTTGGTGGCACAATGTGCAGTCGCTCATTAGTGAATGGATTGTTGTACAAACAGGTGCGGTGGATTCACGTGCGCGTTCGTTGGAATTGCCTATAGAATTGATTGGTGATGCTGTTCGGTTTGTGGCATGTCACGAAGTAGGCCACTCTTTAGGCTTGCGTCATAACATGATGGCTTCAGCTGCTTATCCAACAGACTCTCTGCGTTCTGAAACGTTTACGTCTCGTATGGGAGGCACATCTGCTAGTATCATGGATTATGCACGTTTCAATTATGTGGCTCAACCTGGTGATGGCGTGAAGATTATGTCGCCTAATATTGGGCCTTATGACTTTATGGCTATAGAATGGGGCTATCGCTGGTATCCTGCAGGAACGAACGAAGACGAGGTGCTGGCTGCATTCTTGGCAAAACATCAGGGAAAGGAATACCGATACAGTGAGACGCAGCAACAGCGTTCGGCTGTTGACCCTCGAGCTTTGAGTGAAGACTTGGGCGATGACCCCATAAAGTCTGCACGTTTAGGTATTGAGAATCTGAAGCGTGTAATGCCTCATTTGATAGATTGGACACGCAACAACAAGCCTGGCCAGAATTATGATGAAGCAGCAGGGCTTTACTCGGCTGTCATCTACCAGTGGACGCTTTATCTGTACCACGTGATGGCGAATATCGGAGGAATATATCTGGACAGACCAACAATTGAATGGTCAAATGTTCCAAGAAGACCAGCTTATACTTTTGTGGAGAAAGAGCGTCAGAAGGAAGCGGTACAGTTTTTGCTTGATGAGGTTTTGTGCTTTCCTGAATGGCTTTTTGGCTCAACCTTCTCTACACAGATTTACCCCTTGAGAAAGACACCTCTTGGCACTACAGAACAGGAACCTGCCATGTTGCTGAAGAATCAGCAGAATTATATCCTTTGGGACTTGTTGGCAAATGACCGCCTGGTAAGAATGTATCAGAATGAGTGGCTGAATGGAGGCGAGGCTTTCACAGCTGTTGAACTTTTGCAGATGCTTCACCATTCAATCTTCCGCAAGACCATTGCAGGACAGAAACTGAACGTGATGGAGCGCAGTCTTCAGAAGAGTTTTGTGGATGCCCTTATCACTGCTGCTGCAGAAAATGAAGGTGTGAAAATCAATAAAAGTATTGCAGAAGAAAGGCAAGTGGCAAGCAGTGGTTCTCGCACAATTGATATGACAATGACGCAGATTACTCGTACCAGTGATGCTTTGAGCGTGAAGCGGGCAGAGTTGCTGAATATCATGAAGTTGATGAGGAATCGTGCAAATAGTGGTGATTTGAGCACGCAGATGCATTATGATGATGTCGTGTTGCGTATTCAGACGGCATTGGGATTGCAGAAGTAAAAAAGGTAATTTCTTAATATATTAAATGTACGATAATATAATAATGAGACGAATTTATATATTCCTTTTCATGTTGATGAGTTCGGTGATGATACTGGCTCAGGAACGTGTCATTACGGGTGTTGTATTAGATGGGGAATTCAAGGGAGAACCTTTGATTGGAGCGAATGTTACAGTGGGCCAGGGACAGGCTACAAGAGGCGTGGTAACTGATTTGGATGGAAAGTTCAGTTTGAATGTGCCAGCCAACACTCAGAAGGTCGTTATCAGTTACATGGGATATAAATCCTATACATTGAAACTTAAGCAAGGTGTTAATAACTATAAAGTTACGCTTTATTATGCCGACAAAAGTCTTGACGAGTTTGTCGTTACGGGTTATCAGCAGATTGACCGCCGTAAACTGACGGCCGCTGTAACAACGGTAGAAATCTCAGATGAAATAGTCGGTGCAGTGAAAAATATTGATCAGGCGTTAGCTGGACAGGTTGCAGGACTTTCTACTGTAGCTGCAAGTGGTGCACCAGGTGCTCCAATGAAAATTCGTATTCGTGGAACATCTTCTATCAATGGTGTACAGGAACCTCTTTGGGTGCTTGATGGTATTCCAATGGAAGGTAATGAGATTCCTGCAATAGATAACTTGAACGATATTGATGATATTTATCAGACAAGTATTGCAGGTTTGAATCCTTCTGATATTGAAAATATTACGGTGCTGAAAGATGCTGCTGCAACTGCAATTTATGGTGCAAGAGCAGCTAACGGTGTCATTGTCATCACTACCAAGAAAGGAAAGGCTGGTCGTCCAGTCGTGAATTTCTCTGCAAAACTGACATACAATCCTCGTGCCAGCATTGACCGCTTGAATCTCTTAAATGCAGATGAGAAAGTAAATCTTGAGTTGGATTTGCTTCAGAGTCTTTATGACTATCGTCAACATAAAGGTGGCGTGGCAAATATTTTGGATGATTTGGGCGAGTTCGACGCTTACAAGGCAGGTGGATGGGAGGCTCTCACTCCTGAAGCGCAGCAGCGTATAGACCGTTTGCGTACCATCAATACCGATTGGAACGATATCCTGTTCCGCGATGTACTCAATCAAGAATATAATGTAAGTCTTAGTGGAGGTTCTGATAAGGCGCATTATTATACATCTGTTGGATATTACACAGAACAAGGAACGGTGAAGGGAGTTGAAAATAACCGTTACAACATCACGTTGAAGACTGATTATAAGTTGAATAGCCTATTGACAGTTGGAGCCTCTGTATTTGCCAATCAGAGAAAGCAGGCGAGCTATATGACTGATGCAGCTGGATTTACTAATCCTGTCTATTATTCACGTATGGCAAATCCTTATTTTGAGCCTTATGACCAAGATGGTAATTATGTGTATGATACTAATGTTCAGGGCCGAGAGTCAGAAGTTCCTCCATTCAATATATTTGAGGAGAGAAACAACACTTCAAAGGAGCGTACAGATCGTTCAGTCATGGCTATTTTTGATGCGGAGTTGAAGTTTAATGACCACTTGAAGCTGACTTCTCAGTATGGTTTGCAGCATGATAACTATACCATGACGCGTTATGCAGGTCATGACAGTTATGCTATGCGTAAGACTAAGGAATATGCAACATTCATGATTGATGGCGAACGTAAATCCATCTTCCCCGATGGCGGCATGAACAAACAGACAGAAGCGCATACCGATCAGTGGACATGGAAGGCTATGCTTGAGTGGAACAACCGTTTTAACGATATACATGATGTTGAACTGATGGGAGGAACAGAAGTTCGCCATGTAGAAACGGAAACGGTTACTTCAACGGCCTATGGCTATGATAACCGTACGCTGACTACTCAGCCGGTGCTGTTCCCAACAGAAAGCATAGGCCAGCGTTATCCTCTTTATCAAGAAGGACATACTGAAAACGCTTATGTGTCATGGTTTGCAACAGGATCTTATACCTTGCTTCATCGCTATACGTTGGGTGCCAGTGTTCGTTTTGATGGAAGCGACGTGTTTGGTGTAGCTAAGAAATACAGATATTTGCCACTTTATTCAGTGAGCGGACTTTGGCGTGGAAAAGAAGAGAAATTCTTGCAAAATGTTAAATGGCTTGACGAACTCTCACTTCGTGCATCTTATGGTTTGCAAGGAAATATAGACAAAAATACATCACCTTATCTTATTGGAACATTCGATAAAACATCTGTTTTGCCAGGCTATATCGAAACCATCATCTCAGCAGAGAATGCACCAAATCCAAATTTGAAGTGGGAAAAGACAAAAAATGTGAATGCGGGACTCAATTTTGCATTTTTGCAGAATCGCATTCGCTTGAATGTGGACTACTACTATCGTCGCAGCGTTGACCTCATCAGTTCTCGTCAGCTTCCGTTAGAGAGCGGCTTTGCCAGCACAACTGTTAACTGGGCATCTATGGAGAATAGCGGATGGGAAATTGCGTTGAACACGCGTAATGTGGCTGTTCGTAATTTTACTTGGACAACCAGTCTGAACTTGGGTTTCAACACCAATAAGATATTGAACGAGACTGTTGCAGAAAACTCTACTTACCCAAGTCGTGAAGGACGTCCTGTAGGTGCTATCTTTGCTTACGAGACAGCTGGACTAGACAGCGAAGGATATCCTCTTTTCTTAGCCGATGATGGAACCAAGCAAACAGCTGCTGAGTTCTTCAAACTCAATCGTTTTGGTGCAAGCACTCTGTCTGCTGAAGAGCAGCGTAATCTCTATACTTATATGGGTACGAATGAACCTAAATGTTCAGGAGGTTTCATTAACACTTTTGAATGGGGCGATTGGCAACTGAATGTGAACTTCATGTTTAATCTAGGTATGAAAGTGCGTGTACAGCCATCTTATTCGCCAACCTATTATGACCGTGGATTGAATGCCAATCATGATATTTTGAACCGTTGGACATCAGCGAATACAAATGCAACTTTGCCAGGACTGATGGTCAACACGGCTGCTCGTGCCAGTGAATACACTCATTATTCAGAATATAACACTTACAGCATGCTCGACCTTTGGGTGCGTTCTCTCAACTACTGTCGTCTTCAGAGCTTGCGTCTGGGTTATCGTATCCCGAAACGTGTCTTAGAGCCTCTTGGCATCACTTCTGCGTCGCTTTCTCTTGAGGGCCGTAACTTGTTTGTGATGGCTAGCGACTACGATAACTATCTCGATCCAGAAACGATGGGCAATCCTTATGCTCAGCCCATTACGCAGAGCTTCATTTTCGGATTGAACGTGAATTTTTAAGTATTGATAATTAAGAAAAGACTTCAGAAATGATGAAAATAAAGATATTCGCGTATATCATAATCGCAGCCCTCATGTGTTCTGCGTGTGACGATTTCCTTGATATCACGCCAACGGGTAAGGTCATCGCGAAGACTGGCGATGAATACCGTGCGTTGCTGACTTATGAATATAAATATTTTGTCAAGGACCGCTATATGACAGTGGTGCGTACAGATGAGGTGTTGATGGATAAGAAAAAGTCCTCTAGCACAGACCTTGACGCTTATCTCGATTTGTGGCGTTGGGTAGACGATGCACCTTCGCCAACAACAACCTATTTCTCTTGGCGTACTTACTTCCACTCCATCTATATAGCAAACTATATTATTGAGCATCAGGACGAAATCACGGAAGCAACTACATCAGAAGTGAACCAGTTGGTGGGAGAGGCATATATGCTTCGTGCTTATTGCCATTTCTTGTTAGTCAATCTCTACGCAGAACCTTACACGCATTGTGCGCCTGCTACAACACGGGGCGTTCCAATGCAGTTGAAAGCTGATGTGAACGCAGTGCCTGGCAGCAGTAGCGTTGAAGCAGTCTATCAGCAAGTGCTCAGCGATCTTGCAGAAGCTGAAAAGTATTTGAATGTTGATGTTTGGGAAGAAGGTAAGAACTACCGCTTCTGTGGTGCTTCTGTCGCTTTGCTTCGTGCACGTACATATTTGTATATGGGACGTTGGGCTGATGCGTTCGATGCAGCTCAAGCCGTTATTACGAGTCACGGAGAGTTGGAAGATATGAACAGCAGCGATGTGCTCCCCAATAGCTATAAGTCTGTAGAAAATCTGGTTGCTCTTGAACGTTTCAGCAGCAATCTTTATACTGTCATCAATATGCCATCACCAGATTTCATCAAACTTTACCGTTCTGGTGACCAGCGTCGTACGAAGTATTTCAAGCGTGTGACTTCTTCTTCTTATTCTTTGCTGAAGGGTGGAAATGATGAGTTCTCCAGTTCCTTCCGCACAGCTGAGGCATATCTTACCGCTGCAGAAGCGTTGGCCCGTCAGGGAAAAACTGAACAGGCGATGGAATATTTGAAGCCGCTCATGCAAAATCGTTTGAGTTCTTCTGCTTATCAAACAACACTTGACCTTATTGCTGACATGACAGAAGATGAACTCGTACAGGAAATCATGGATGAGCGTGCTCGCGAGTTGGCGTTCGAGGGTCATCGCTGGTATGACTTGCGTCGCACTACACAACCTGCCCTTGTGCGTAACTATGATGGCCAGACTTATACGTTGCAGCCAGCGCAGTACACCATGCGCTTCCCATCAAGTGCAGTCTCTGCTAACCCTGAGATTGAACGTTGGGAAAACCAATAGTTTTTGGAAAATGTGTTTTTAATTATATTTATTCATTTTAATCAAGTAGTTATGAAGAAATTCTTACTTACATTGACAGCATTTGTTGCTGTTTTGAGCGCTTCAGCAGAAAGCCTGTTCCCTGGTGGTTGGGAAGCGTCTTATGAGCCAGTTTCTGATGCAAAAGAACTGAAAGGTATTCATACCGCAGTTGCAGAAGATGGCGCTGTTTATGTTTCTGGAACTTATAACAAGGCTTTCATCTTTGCGGGCAAGAACGTTGCAGATCCAGAAGGCTTGACTTCTGCCAGCATCGTTAAGTACAACGAGAAGGGCGAAGAGCAGTGGATTGTAACCATGGAAGGTAACGCAATCGTTTCTGCAATTGATGTAGATGCTGATGGCACATTGTATGCAGCAGGCTACTTC
Organism: uncultured Bacteroidaceae bacterium; assembly: GCA_904501945.1. Lineage (GTDB taxonomy): Bacteria > Bacteroidota > Bacteroidia > Bacteroidales > Bacteroidaceae > Minthosoma. The sequence goes on along the minus strand of CAJGCU010000011.1, from coordinate 3,902 downwards.
ATGGATGCAGTTAAGTACGAAGGTGCGGAAGGCATATCAGCAGAACTTTCCGGAAGTGCAGATGCTTATGCTGCTTTCGTAGCAAAGATTAGCAAAGATGGTAAGTTTGAAACTGTTAAGGTCATTGCTTCTGCTGCAAATGAAGAGATTGTTAATACATTCATGTATTTCCCAATGGCAGGTGATGTATATGTAAAGCCATGCAAGATTCAGATTGATGGCGATAAGGTATATGTTGCTGCTAATTACGCTGGTGATGTTGCAGAACTTTCATGGAAAGGTGCTTACATTAATGTATTCGATTTTATGTATATGGATAACAGAAATGTGGGTGTCTTCTCTCTGAACAAGAGTGATTTGACTGGAGCTGCTAATGTCGCAACCGTACAGAATACAGAGGTTGTGTCTTATGTCGATTTCTATGCAAAAGCGTTTGATTTCGTAGTTGATAATGGTACAGTTTATGTAGGCTTTATTGGTGTTGGTAATCTGACTTTGGCAACATCTGCAGAAAAGAAGGATTTTACTTTTGCAAAGACTGACGAGGGTGCTTTGGAGCATGCTTTTGTTTTAGCTACTATTGGTGAAACAACAACAACCAAGGAATATAACGTGGCACTGAGCGAAAAGCTGTATACACCTTACAACCTTTTCATGGGTGCAGATGGTGAAAACCTCATTATTGGTGGTACATTCTCTGGCGAGCTTCCATTCGATATCCAGAAGACTTCTGGCGAGTTGGCATCAGACGTGTTCATGGCTTCTGTAAAGAAAGCTGACGGTGCTACTAACTGGACTTATGTAAGCGGTAAGGAGTCTGAAGCAATTTACGCAGTTACAGCAACTAATGCTGTTGTCGCAACAGACAGCACTGTTACATTCCTTAATCGTGCAACAGGTGAAATTCTGAAGACAGATGCAGTGGCAACTCTCGCTGCTGACGGATGTGCTGCTGCAAGAGCCGTTGTTTGTGCATCAGAGACTAAGGTCTTGGTTAGCGGTGAACTCATTGCTGAGGAGACTCCAGAGGAGGCTGTTCCTTATAAGTGGACTTACGACTTCGAGTCAGCTGACGAAAACGTTAAGATTATTGGTGCAGGCTCATTCGTTGACGATGCTGATGCTAAGTTTGGCAAGGTATTCTCTAACGTAGGCGGTGCGCTTCGTACAAACTACCTCACGCTTCCTGACACAGTGCTTGCACAGAGCGCAGTTTCTAAGGAACTTACTATCGCTTTCTGGGTAAATGCAAATGGCAAAGCTGTTGGCGATTATCCTTATGCTCCATTCTTCACTGCATACGCAAGCAACACTAATGGTGCAGAGAATACATTCCCAATGCTCGCTCTTCAGAGCCGTGGTCTTGCACAGGTGAACTGCGCAGGCTGGACTGACTTTGCTGAAACAGAACACGTAAATGGCAAGACCAACGTTTACAACCAGTACGCTTGGGAAGCAAACGATGCTAGATTCAATTTCGTAGAGAACTGGCTTGAAGACAACGAGTGGCACTACTACACTGCTGTATATACAGAGGCTGGTCTTACTATCTATCTTGATGGTGAGGTGAAGAACCAGTGGACTTGTGATGGCACAGAAGGCAAGACACTTGCAGGCTTGTTCAGCAACGGTGGCGACCTCAAGCACATCTGCCTTGGCGGTAACCAGGCTTGGGGCTGGGCTGACGGTGACTCTCCATTCAAGTTCGACGATGTAATGATTACTAACTATGTTCTCACTCCTGAGGATATCGCAGCTATCATCAGCGAAAAGACTGCAACATCAGGACCAAGCGAAGAGCCAGTTGTTGACCCAGACCTCATTGAGATTCCACAGGATCAGGGCAAGCAGTATGACGAATTCGCTCGTGCTGAACTTGTTGAAGGTGAAGAGTACAATACTTACACTGTAAATGCAGACCTCCAGATTGCTTTCAAGATGATGGATGTTGACGTGAAGGATTGCGACTATGTTGTTGTTAAGTTCGCTGAACCAGTAGCTGCAGGTTGGAAACTCGCATTCTGGTCTAATCAGGACCTCGTTGATGTTCCAGAAGGTGCAACAGAGTTCAAGTATGTATTTGCTGAGGATTCAAAGTGCGGTGTTGTGAATGGCGTACTTCCTCAGATCTGTATGATGACTTTCTTCGGTGGCTTCACTGCTCCGCTTGAGGCTAAGGTGGTTGGCATCTACAAGCACGTTGCAGGTGTTGTTGACGCTATCGAAGATGTTGAAGCAGCTGCTCCAGTAAACGGCAAGTTCATAGAGAACGGCAAGATTGTCATCATCAAGAACGGCAAGAAGTTTAACATGGCGGGTGTTGCTATCCAGTAATCAGCACTCTGACAATTCATAGATTGATGGGGGCGTGTCCGTTGGGCATGCCCCTATCTTTTTGCCCTCTTTCAGCACCCCCAGAGGGGTGAGAGTCTCACCTGGGGTACACGTGAGACTCTCATCTATGGTATAGGTAAGACTCTCACCTCTTTTTAGGTAATTGGTCTATCGAAAATACGATGCTGGCGCTAAGGTAATTTCCCCTCACCGTGTGCGTAATATTATAAACTTGGTGTTTTTTATATTAGGCACACGGTGTGTGCGTTGGGATTCTTTTCTTAGATGTTTTTATCATCTTCGCCCCTTTTTTTCATTCCCTTTTTCTTCAATTTGATATTTATCATTATCTTTGCATCATATTCACCTGTAAAAAATACTTATTATCATGAAAAAAATGTTTTTAGCAGCCGTTGCTCTTCTGGCAGTCGTGTGTGTGAGTCATGCGCAGGATAAAAAGGAGCTGAAAGATTATTACGAGAAAAATGCAGTGTTGAATTTTAACGATGGCAACAATGCCGCGGGAGAGATTGAGCAGCCTAAGAAGTTTGACCCCAACTTCCATATCTATCTCTGCTTAGGTCAGTCAAATATGGAAGGTAATGCACGCATTGAGCCGCAGGATCGTGAGGGGCTGAGTCCCCGCTTCAAGATGATGGCGGCAGTGGATTTTCAGAATACCGGTCGCGAGATGGGCAAGTGGTATGTGGCAGTTCCGCCATTGTGCCGTGAAAATACGGGATTGACTCCAGCTGACTACTTTGGCCGTACAATGGTGGAGAACACTCCAGAGGATGTGACAATCGGTGTCATCAATGTCTCTATTGGCGGATGCAGCATCGACCTTTTCGATGAAGAAAAGGCTCCGGCATATATCGCCAGCTCGGCAAACTGGCTGCAGAACTTCTGCAAGGCATATGACAACAATCCTTTCCGTCGCTTGGTCGATATGGCGAAGAAGGCGCAGGAGGCCGGTGTGATTAAGGGAATTCTGCTGCATCAGGGATGCACAAACAATGGTCAGCGTGACTGGCCGGAGCGCGTGAAGAATGTATATGAGCGACTGCTGGCAGAACTGAACCTCGAGGCTGAAGAGTGTCCGCTGCTCGTGGGTGAACTTGTTTCTCAGCAGGACAATGGCACATGCTCGCTCCACAACAGCGTGATTGCAACCATGCCGCTGGTGATACCTACTGCATACGTAGTGCCTTCGCTGGGCTGCCAAGGCAACTTTGACAAGTTGCATTTTACTGCAGACGGATACCGCGAACTGGGCCGCCGCTATGCTAAGGTCATGCTGAAGGCCGAGAAGGTAAGTGAAGCAATGAATGGAAAGAAGAAAGCAAAGAAGAATAAGAAAAAATGAAGAAGGCATCATCTTTTTTAGCAGCAGTTCTATTTGGCTGCTGCTTTTTGTCTGCACAAGAGACGCTAAAGCCGTTTGAGTATCGTTGGACAGCAGATCAGGGTGATGGAACCTATATCAACCCGATTGTTAATGCAGACTTCCCCGACTGCGACGTTATTCGTGTGGGTGACACCTACTATTTCGCATCCACAACCATGTA
>CAJGCU010000010.1 GCA_904501945.1 uncultured Bacteroidaceae bacterium | reverse complement strand
TTCTGGCTCTTCTGCTGCAGGATAAGTGAGAGTAACCTTAAGGGTCACTGCCTCTGCATTAGCGTTCACGAATGCATATGTAGCTGTGTATGTAGCAGGTTCTGTTGTGTTCTTGTCCTGCATACCACCTACTTCGTAAATCTGAGCTGATGCCTTAGCGAAATCTGCCTTCACGTAGAAATAAGCAGCGTCGCCCCAGCCCTGCCAGTCGCCGGCAGCGTTGCGCCAGCCGTCAGTTGTGCCGAGCTTGTAGTTGTCATCAAGGGTGCCGTCTGACTGTACAGCGTAAACTGCTACGTCGTTCAGTGACTCAGCGCCGAGCTCTGCGAGGATAGATGCAACGTCTACATCAGCTGTGAGGCCTTCATAGCACTTGCCAAGTTCAGAAGTGAACTCAACAGCTACATCCTTCTTGTTTGTGAGGTCTGCATAAGTGAGCGCGAGAACTGGCTTCTCTACGAACTTCACGTTGATAGAGAAGATGGCAGTCTTGTCGTTAGCCTTGAGAGCGTACTTAACTGTGTAAGTTGTACCTACAACGTCTGCACCGTTCATGTCGCAGATTTCAAATTGGCCACTTGAAAGAGCCTGGAAGAACTTAACGCATACCTTAGAGTTATCACCCCAAGTATTTGCTGTACCGTCAGCAGCGAACCAGCCGTCGTATGTAGCGTAGTCGCTAATCTCTGTTCCGTCTGGGTTCACGATGCTGAGCATTTCAGCTGTAGCTGCCTCTACGCCGAGGAATGAAAGTGCCTCTGCGAGGTCGGCTGTAGCGGTTGTTGGACCATAACCCATGCCTGCGTAACGCTCAACGTCGATAGAATAATTCTTCACTGGCTTAACTACCTTACCTACCTTGAGGCTTGTCACTGTTGTGTTAGCCCAGTTAGCGCCCTTGATAGCGTGGAGGTGTGCAAATCCGAACTCTTCAACGATAGCAGCGATGTTGATAGTGTAAGTCTTAGAACCGTCACCATTGTCAACCACTGTCTCGTACTTAGCTGCGTCGCGTGGGAGCTCTGCGTTTACATTACCGTTGTCCTCTACGCGGTTGAAAAGGAAGCGAGGCTCACCCTCAGTTGCTACGGCAACGAGTGTCTTGGCGTCGCTGAGGTCTGCATAGTTGAGGTAGTAAACGTTGCCGTCACCGTAAACGAGGCCTGTAGAAGTGCCGAGTGAAAGAGATGTATTTTCGATTCTCTCCTGAACGCCTGTTGCGTCAGCAGCAGTCCAGCGATAGTAGTCTGAAGCGGAGAGGTCAGAGTAAATCTGGTCTGAAACATATACGATAGAAAGAACATTTGCCACATACCAGTTGCCTGAAGGAACAAGGTTCTTGATACCATACTTGAGTGTGCCGTCAACAACAGCAGCAGTCAGCTTCACAGTAGTCTGCTCGCCTTCGCCTACCCATCCTCTGTCAACAACTGTGAGACCAGTTTCCTGATCATTCACGAAGCCTACAGAAAGACCTTCGCCTACAGGGCACTCGAAGCCGCGGCCTGATGTGTAAGAAGCAGCAAGGCCCATAGTTACCTCATACATACCGGTCTTGAGATTCTCAAGTGTCTGGGTCATGACATCGCCAGCACCGACAGAACCACCGCCGTTGTAAAGTTCAGAAGATGGATTTGCGAGACCACCGTAGTTGCCAGTCTGGCCGGCCCATGAAGCGGGAGCGAGGGCGATGATGTCATCACCAACCTTGTAGTTCTGCTTGTTGTAAGCGTCGAGTTCAGCAAGGTACTTGTTGTAAGCTTCGATGTAAGCCTTGTAGTCTTCCTCAGAGAGAGCTACCCAAACATCCTGAGCCTCTTCTGCGTCAGAGATATAGAGACGAGTGTCATTCTTAGATGGAACGACTGAGAGATTACCGTTAGGAACGTTGTTGTTGGCAATAGTGAATGAGCCGTCCTCTGCAATAGTGACAGTCCACATCTTGTCGCCGCCACGACCAGCGCCGTCAACCCAGATTTGGTCAACACCCTGGCAGTCTAGAGAGTTCCAGTTACCGTTTGGAAGCTGGTCTGCAAATGTATAGGTAGCACCGTCCTCATTGAGAGTCATCTTAACAGGATATGCTGTTGTCGCAGAGAAAGAAGCACGAGTTCCCCAGTCGTTAGCACCAATGAGGAATGCCTTAGCCTCTACGTTATAGAGATACTGAGCAACAGAACCGTCTGTCACAAGAGGAGAAGTAGCAGTCAATTCAGGAGCAACAGGCATGTTAGGATCAACCTGAGAGTCCTCAAACTCCTTCTGAGCAGCAGCAGCGTCAGCAGCGAGCTTCTCTGCAGCAGCGTTAGCAGCAGCAACGAGTTCAGCGTTAGCAACAGCGTCAGCCACAGAAGTGCCAGCAGCGAAAGACTTGTCGGCAGCAGCTTGAGCAGCGTCAACAGCAGCCTGAGCAGCAGCGATAGCGTCAGCAACAGCAGCCTTCACGCTCTCGTCATATCCCTCGATTTCAGCCTTCACGGCATCGAGCGCAGCCTGAGCAGCATCAACAGCCAAAGTGTCAGCAACATACTGAGCAGCGTTAGCAGCTACAGCCTCATCAAATGCCTTCTGAGCAGCAGTAGCGTTCTCAAGCATCTTGCTTGTAGCGTCAGCAATGCCCTTCACAGCTTCAGCATTGTCAAACTCTGGCAGCGTGCCTGCAGCATAAACCGCATCAACAGCAGCCTGAAGGTCAGTAATCAGCTTCTGAACAGAGTCAGCCTCAGCAACGACAGCTTCAGATTCAACTACATCCTTGCAGTCTGCAGCAATCTTCACCATTGTTGAGTCGTATTCAGCCTGAAGCACAGCCACAACAGAGTCAGCCTCAATCTTAGCAGGCTCGTTCAGGTTGGCCACCTTCACTACGATTTCATCGTCAAGTTCGTAAGCATTAGCGTTTCTATCAGAGATAACAAAGTTGTCGAGCACGATGCTATCTTCAGCAGCGAGTGCAGTAGTAGCCTTCACCTTAAAGCTGAAGAACTTGCCCTTGCCGTCATCTACAAGACCAGCGCTTGGTGAAACGCAAGCTACCTTGTAGTAGTTGCCGTTCAGCTGTGGAGCGAGCGCAGCATCAGCAGGGATACGGTCAGTGTATCCGAAGAAGCCATCCTCACCCTCTACAAGCTCAAGACCCTTTGGCAATGTGAGGTTGAACTGGAAATCACGGAACACTGTTGAGTTGTCCAGCGTGATGTTCACCTCAAACTCCTGAGTTGGGTAAGTCTCGAATGCAGCAGTCTCAGCGCCGAAAGTTGCAGCGATAGAAGCAGCAGTGCCGCCTTCGCCAGCAACAGGCTCACGGTTAGTGTCAGAACCTTCTACGCCAGCAATCTCGATAGTGCCTGCTCCCAGATAGCCAGCAGCAGCCTTCACCTTCAGGTTGAAGAACTTTCCTGCATTCGTTTTGAAAGCAGTATTGTTAGAAGAAGCGATGACAACCGTGTACACGTTGCCTTCCTTATTCCAATTTCTCTGGTATTGAACAAAATGGATTCTTTGCAAAACCTCAGAACCATCTTTATCTGTGCCTTCAATGGTCAATCCTGTTGGCAGAGTCAGCTCAAACTGCAGTGCAATCAGCTTTTCCTCGCCAGCATTCTCCATGCTAACAGCCACAGTCTGCTCTTCGCCAGCATAAATGTCGAGGTCGTCCATGGTGATTTTCACCTGAGCGAATGCCACAGACACCTGTGCAACCAGCAGCACAAGCAGCATCAGCAGTTTGGAAGAAATTTTATTAATCATGTTAATCATATTCTGCTTTTGTTTGAATTTAGTAATGATTCTTTATTAGCAGCGTGCGTGACATCCACGTGGAATGCCACGCACACGATAGAGTTCAGTTCGTCAGATTACTTCACAAACACCTTCTTGCCGTTGATGATGTTGAAGCCCTTCTTCACTGCGTTCAACACACGTCCGCTGAGGTCGTAGATCTTACCCTTCACGGAGTTGTCAGTAGCGATGCCTGTGATGCCAGTAGCCTCGCCAGCAATGCTGAATGCCTTCACCTGAGCAGAAGGAGTGACGAAGATCACGTCGCTGATAATCACCTTGCCACCAGCGTAAGTGTCGTCAGTCTCCACGTCGATGTAGAGCACAGCGCCGCTGTTGCCTGCGAATGCAGTGTTAGTGATTGAGCTTACCACGATACGGTGGATGCCTCCGCTGAAGTCGCCAGAAGCCAGTTCGTGACCGTCTGCGCGATTAGCAACAGACTCGCCCACGAGCTTCATGCCTGCAGGAAGCTTCACGTCCATCTGGCAAGAAACATAGTTGCTAGCGTTGTCGAGTGCGATAGCGAGACGAGTCACGCCATTGCCCATGTCAGAAGCCTCAACATTCACGCTCTCGCTGCTGCCTGCAACACGTGCAGGAGCTTCATTCACAAGGTCGTCGCCAGCTCTGTCACCTGTCAGGATGATGTTGATGAGTGCAGTAGCGTCAGCGATGTTGAGCTTGCCGTCAGCGTTCACGTCAGCCACATCGAACTCAGGAGTTCCTTCAGCAGGAGTGAGGTCTTCGTTGATGATGTAGTCAACCACAGCAGTGTAGTCGTTCACGCTCACCTTGCCGTCACCGTTGATGTCACCCAATGTTACATTCTCAATAATCTTCTTGAGTGCATCGATGCGTGCTCGGATAGCAGTAACTGTTTCCATACGCTCTGCGAATCTCTCAGCAGAAAGGCACTCAAACATATTTGTCTCCTCGTTCAGAACAGCTCGATCATCGATGATGGCTTCGTTGAATTCTCTTACTGCTATTTGAATATCAGATTTCTCCTTAGAGAGAGACTCCCGAACTGTCTTTGAATACTTAGTATTATCCCAAGAAATACCAGAAACGGTCGATTTCAATTGAGAATAAAGTTGAGACAATTCATCATAAGAGAATTCATCATGAGTTACCTCTATGTCTGCAGCCAAGTTCGCCTGACCATAATTTGCTTTTACAGAGAGTGTAGCATTATCTGCCTCCACATCACCAGCAAGCTTATCAAGGTCTTTCTGATACTGAATCAAGTCGTCATCATAAGTGTACCAATCCATGAGTTCTGGATCACTAAGAATTTCAAGGGCTTCGAAATCAGCAACAACCTTGTCGAGATGTGCTTGAATATCCTCAATCTCAGCGATGCGTGCATCGTAAACAACCTTGTTGTCATCATACTTCTTCTGAACCTTGTCAGCGTTAGCGATAACGTCATCGAGCTTGCCATCGATGTAGTCGATAGAACCCTGGATCTTGTCGCTGTAGTAAACGATGTTGGCATCATACTTCGTGATGTCAGCGTTCACAGCATCGATGTCGCCCTGGATGTCAGCCTTAGCAGCGTCAAGACCTGCATTAGCCTTCACTACGTCAACATAGCCGTCGAGCTTAGCGAGCTTCTCAGCGAGTGCAGCAGAAGCGTCCTTGAGAGCGTCAGCTGTCACGCCAGCGATTTCAGTATCGTAGAGAGCCTGAATCTTAGTGAAGAGCGCAGCAACCTTGCCGTTGAATTTAACGAGGTCAGCAGGAGTTGCAGCTTCCTTGTCACCAATCTTTATATTTGTCAACTCATCAGCTTCCTTCTTGATAGCTTCAATTTCCTTCTTCAATGCAGCAGTAGTCTCGTTCTCCATTCCTGCGAACTGGTCTGCAACGAGCTGGTTGTACTGGTCTTGCAGTTCCACTGCTACAGTCTTCAAATAGCTGTACTCTGCGTTATATGCCTCTGTTCGTTTAGCTGGAATGCCAAAATATTTGCTAGTCAATCCAGAGATATTTACAGAAGGATCAGCCTTAGCCCTATCCAGAGTATTCTGGAAGTTATCCCAAATCTCCGCGTAGTCAGGAGCTACATGGTACTGGCTCACCTCAGCGATTGCCTCATCGAGGAGTTTCTGAGCAGCAGGCAAGTTATTAGCTGTTTCGAACATTGTCTTTGCCTTGCTAACATCAGAATTAGTCTCGAACGCATCAATATTATCAACCAATTCATCATATTTGACGAAGCATTCGCCTTCAGCCTGTGCCTCAACCAGAGCCTTTTCTGCCGTTGCGAACTTCTCATCAACAGCCTTCTTGTAGTTCTTGATGAGGTCTTCCTGACCTTCCAGTCCTGCGAGGAACTCGAGGTGATCCTCGATAGCATCCTTCAGCTTCTGTACACGGTCTGAGAGCTGTGCGTTAGCAGCCTTGTGCTGGTCAGCAGCAATCATGTTGTCGATGTCTGCGAGTGCATTGAGCGCTCCATCAACACCAGCAATCTTCTTCTCATTAAGAGCCTTCTTACCAGCATCGATGATACCCTGAACATCCTTCAACTGAGCAGCTGTCTTCACTACATCTTTACCGTCCTCCTTAACAGTGTAGAACTTCTGGATGTCAGCCTTAGCATTCAGCTCTGCAACAGCAGAGTTAACCCTATCTTCATATCTAGTGAAAGAAACGTTCTTCAGTGCTGCATCGGTCAATTGGTCTTGGATACCCTTGATTGCTTCAGCATATTGCTTAGCGTCATCCACCTCATCAGTCTCATCGTAGAGAGCAGGGCTTGTTACCTTGCCGTACTCTTCAGCTGTCTTCTTTGCGAGGTCAGCAAGCTTCACTGGATATTCGTACAAGTCCTTGATTAAGGTCTCTGTACCAGCTTCAATCTTCTGTTTCAATTCAGGATTTGTTACGTTGCTGTACTCGTTCTGAGTAGCCACAGCGTTCTCGAATGCTGCCTGAGCAGATGCAAGTGCGTCAGTGAAGTTCTTGTAGCGTGCAGCGTTATCATCAGCAATCTGCTGGTCGTAACCTGCCTTCTGAAAAGCCAAAAGGTTGTCAAGGTCCTTCTTGATGTTTGTAATAGCAGCTGCCACGTCCTGAGCCTCAGCTACAGACTGTCCGTTGTTGTAGTAAGAGTCAACATCAGCAGCGAGCTTGTTAATGTTAGACTGGATAACGTCGAGCTGTTTAGTCCACTCCTCAAGCTTGGTTGATTCGTCAGAAGACTTGATTTCGAAGCTAATCTTGTTGTAGTAGTCCTGAAGACTAACAGTCACATCGTACTTCTGGCCCTTCACCTGAGCGCCATCACCGTTGTAAGCCTTTTCGTTAGCTGGTGCATCTTTTTCAATCTTCTTAGCATTGTCAACAATAGCCTTGATTGCATCTTCAAATGCCTTCTTGTTTGTAACAGCAGTCTTAGCCTCGTATGACTTCTTGATCTTAGCCTCTTCATCCGTCACAGATTTCAAGTAACCGTCAACCAATCCATCGTAGTACTTAGTAGGGCCATCCTTACCCTTGTATGTTGCAATCGTCGTCTTTGCGTCTGCAGCAGTAGCATTCAGAGCTGTATATGCCTCGAAATTCTTCTGAGCAGCATCTACAGCCTTCAGAGTTATTGCGATAGAACCAGTGTCCTTAGCATCAATCTTAGCAAGACCGTCCTTCCATACACTCTCTGTCAAGTTCTGGTTTGGCTTGCCGTATGCCTTAGTCACTGCATCGTCGATAGCTTTCACTGCATCTTCAATCTTCTTGAACTCATCTGTTGCCACCTTCACAGCGTCAGCGCTTGTTGACTTAGCTGCCTCAGCCTTTGCAGCTTCTATAGCCTTGTCGATAGCAGCCTTGCGATTGTCATAAGCAGTTTTTGCCGTTTCATTAGCCTTCACAGCTTCGATAGCAGCCTTGATAGCCGTCTGGCTTGCTTTGAGGTCAGTTGTGAGCTTAGCGATAGTCTCGATGTATGTAGCGAGCTTAGCGTTCACTTCCTTGTTCGCCTCTACAGCAGCCTTTTTAGCGGCATCATCTGTCTGACCGCTGACTGGAGTGTTATTTATTGCAGCATTGGCATCGGTATTTACCTTTGTCACAGCGGCTGCAAGCTTCGTGTAAGCCTCATGCAACTTGGTGCCTTCAGCATAGTTAAAGTTCTTTGCGAAGTTATCATCAGCATCCAGTTCAGCAACTTCAGCTTGCAGTTTATTGATTTCGCCAAGCTTAGTAGCGATTTGTCCTTCGAGCTGAGAACGGAGGTTGAAAGGAGCCATGTAGCCGAATGCAGTCTGTGCCGCAGCTGCATCTACAACCAGCTTATTGATAGCAGCCTCGATGTTTGCCTTAGTGTCGCCCAAAACAAGCGTAGCAACATCAGTATAGTGGTTAACTGCAGTATAGCTTGGCTTCTGTGCATTAGCGAGGTCTGCATTGTACTGAGCGTATGTAGTTTCCCAGCCTGTGATATTTTTCTGAATATCAGCACCCTTATACTGTGATGCCACGTCTGGAGATTCCTTCACAATCTTAACGAGTGCCTCGTTGAGTTTTTTCTGGAGAGCAGCTGCATCATCAAATACCTGCTTGTACTTATTGCTTGCAGCTTTTGTGCCATTCGTCAGATTAGTGATGTCAGTATTCTTATTTGAAACAACGGTGCCAGCGCTTGCAAAATCGGACTGATTATTTGCAGCCTTCTCCTTAGCATCCTGATTAGCCTTAAGTTTCTTGTCAATATCAGCCTGAGCGTCAGTCAATGCCTTTGCGATACCGTCAACATAAGACTTGTACTGAGTTGAAGGAGTGTAGTTCTGATAGCCAAAGCCGTTCAACGCCTTAGCAAGTGCGTCCTGAGCCTTAGCAATGGCTGCCTTGGTATCCAGATACTTGTTAGCATATCCGATATATTTTTCGTATGTGCTGATTGCGCCATTGGCTGCATCCAAAGATGTAGTAGCACTAAGGATTTCTTCTTTTGCATTGTTCTTGCCATCATAGAAAGCCTTAACCTTATCGATTTCAGCCTGTGCAGAAGTGCGCTTCACAAATGAAAGATCTTCAGCGCCACTCGCAGCCTTGATGGCATTCAGTGCTTTCTGAAGACCTGCCACGATGTCATATTTTGCATTAATCTGGCCCTTCTTCGATGTGTATTCTGTTGCCACACCAGAAGCCTCTGTGCTTGCGGCATTAATCTCAGAAACGAGACTTGTAACCTTATAGCCAGTCTGAGCAGCCTTTACCTGTGCCTCCGCATCTGCTATCTTCTTGGAAGCATCAGCCAGCTTTGCTTTTGCGTTGGCGAAGAGATTCTCATAGATGTTTCCATAATTGATGTCTCCGTTCTTGTAAACCTGATCAAGGAAAAGGTCAGAAACAGCCTTCTGAACTTTATTGTAAGCAGCCTTGGCGTCAGCGATAGCCTGCACATTAGCCTTGTAAGTTGGAAGTGAAGCGTTTGACTTGTTAACATTTTCCTGCAATGCTGCAATTTGTTTTTCAACAGCAGCTTTTGCCTCATCTGTTGGAGCTGTCTTGTATGCTGCAATAGCGCTTTCAATAGTCTTTGCTGTTGCATCGAAAGACGCCTTGTTAAGGTCATCTTTGTCAATCTGCATTGTCACAGCCGTAAGCTGAGCCGTCAAATCTCCAGCGCCAGTAGAACCAATATATTCAGTCTCGTCTGCAGCAGCTTTCTCTGCCAGTTTCTTGATGTCAGCAGTAATAGAACTGCTCTCAAGGTCATAGAGAGCATACTTTGTGTAATTCTCATACGACTGACCAGCCTTAATCAAGTTGATAGTATCTTGAATCAGACCTGCGGCAGCCTCATTAGCCTTTTGCTCATCTGTTGAACTATAACCTTTGATTGCTTCTGAAAGGCCATTCAGCTGCTGCTGAAGTGTTGCGATTGCACCATTAAAGTCAAAGTCAAGGTCAACTGAAACACCTTTGAGCGTGAAGATGCCTGTACCCTCAACGCTTACATCTACAACAGACGCAGCTGACAATGAGAACACTACCTCTGCCTTGCCATTTTCCTTTATTTCCTTTGAAACAGTTCCAACCTTGATGGTCACACTGCCTCCGTCCGGAACGATAATGTCATCAACAATCAGTTTGTACTTACCTGGCACCAAGCTCAGCTTCTGCTGCAGCATACCGCCATTGTCGGAAGAAACCTGATCACCTTGAACAGCAGCGCCAGTACCCCATCCATTAGCAGGCAACGCACCAGTAACGATAGCCGCCTCTGCCAATACAGGAATACCAGACAATGCCACGAATGAGTAAACGATTCTTTTTTTCATACGAATGTCTTTTAATTTGTTAATAATATGATGTTAAAAAATATTTTGGCATCTTGATGTTACAACCTATGCCTTGAAGAGAATCCCTCCCCTCCAAGTTTCGAGTGTTATCATAGATGATGTGTTTCATATATATATATTAATAATGTGTAAATGTTTCCTTCAAGGATAATCATCCTATAGGAAACCCGCCCTGAAACGGACACTTTACACCTTTTCGGTGGCAAAGTTACAAAGAAAGAGAATGGAAAAACTTTTTTATCGATGCTCGATAGTCTACATTTATGTTGCCCTTTGCGCCTATCTTGCTTTTCATTCCACATTCAGAGAAAGATTACTCTTCTATTTCTCGCTGAAATTCAGCAAGAAAAGATTCCGCCGCCTTTCTCCACCTTTCTTGAGGATCGAAGAAATTCGGCGAGATAGTATTCAAGAAATCCTCTTTGGCCTCATTTCCGAGGCGCAGGACTTTCTCTTCCATAGCCGTCAGCCTATCGCTCTCCCTATCTAGCTGCACCTTCTGCATGAATACAAGGAGCTGGCTGTAGGCATCAACAAAAGCATGCTTATGCACGAAATTGTCATCGATGACAGCAAACTTGTAGTCATCTTCCCAAAAGCGGGCCAATTCCTCCAAAAGTGAATCTATTTCGGTTTCTGGTTCTTCTTTCTGCCGCTCCCTAATTTCAGCAAGCTGTTCAAAAGCATCACGACGCGCTTCCTCACAGTAGGGCCCGGAGGAAGGCGCCATGGCGATGCGGCCCAAGACGGTTTCAAAAGAAACACTCATAACCAATTAGTTTTGAGGTTGTGTTTGTGTTGTTTTATCGGCTATCCTTGCCACGTACTCCTCAAAAAAATCGTGATTGAGGATAACAGAGATGCGCAGAAGCAACTCCGTGTCAATAGCAGACCGCTTAAAGAGCTTGTAAACATTGGAGCGGTCGCAATAGAGCTTGCGTGCGAACCAGCTGACAGTTCGTTCCTGCCGCTCGAGCTCTTCCTTGATTCGCTGCCCTATATGCAGAGGTGGCAGCTTGGGCTTTTCGTGTCCGTCCATAGGCTTGACGAGGTTTGAACCAGCCGCGCCCTTTGCTGGTATCATTAGAATGTGGTAAAGAATATGACATAAAAGCGTGGGTGCTACACCTGTTGCTCGTTCTGCATCCAGAGGCCTTCGCATTGCCCGACACACTAAGAACGAACAACGCTAGAGCCCACGCCGATATGACTATACACATCTTCCGGCTACCCAAAAACAGGGCTTCTTATATACATTTCCTATATATAAGAGCCATACAGGCCACCATCGATGTGATAAAATCACACCATGGACATCTACCGTTGCTTTGTTCAGCAGTGTGTCTGAAGGTTGCGAAGTTTCTGGACACTTGAACAGAGCGCGTGTAAACGCCTTATTTATATTCGCCCGCCCTTCCTCTGCCAAACCCATCAGTAGGTTGTCAGCTTTCGGCGCGGACTTCAATGTGCAAATTTAAGCATTATATTCCGAATGGCAAGGTTTTCCGATGAGATTTTTGCTATTCCGTATGAAAAGCCCACGGCCTTCTTCAAGATGGTTTTGTTGTACTCCTTGTTTTTCCCACGTGCTCACCGTGTACATAATATTTAAAACACCGCGTGCATAATATTATGCACGCGGTGTTTTAAATATCAGGCAGGCGGTAAAGACCAAACGTGGATTCGATTTGTCAGAACTGGAAATAGATGAAAGGCTGCACATCGGACGATTTAATCTGGATGACCAAATAGATGAGGGAAATGAGAATAACTGCCTTGACAAGGAGCGGGCAACGGGTGACAAAGGCTTTCGCCTTGTCGGAAAGTGAAGATGGCAGCCAATGGAGTAGGAAACCCAGGAGCATGAGAATACCTACGGCTTTATAGGACTCGCACCACTGGAGGAATATCTGTGGCTGAAACTTGTGGAAAATCTGGTGGAAGACCTGTTCTGCTATGTCAAAAGAAGGAGCGCGGAACAGAACCCAGCAGGCAGCAACCAGGTGAAAGGTGAGGGCACCTCCTATGAATACCACAATTTTATTTTTTGTTGGACGGGAGGCACTTTTGCTAGACAGATAGGTCAATGGACTTAGCGCCGGCGCAATGCTGTGCCAGATTTTGTCGAGGCAAAGCAGGAGGCCATGAATACCTCCCCAAAGGATGAAATTAAGAGACGCACCATGCCAAAGACCACCTAAGAGCATGGTCATGAGGAGGTTGAAGTACTGGCGGAACTTGCCATGGCGATTGCCCCCAAGGGATATATATAGATAATCTTTGAGCCAAGAGGAAAGGCTGATGTGCCAGCGGCGCCAGAACTCAGTAATGGAAGCTGATTTGTATGGGCTGTCGAAGTTCTGCGGAAAGTGGAATCCTAGCAGAAGCGCTATACCGATGGCCATATCGGAATAGCCTGAGAAGTCGCAGTAAATCTGGAGCGTATAGCCATAAACTGCCATCAGATTCTCGAAGCCGCTGTAGAGGTCGGGCTGCTGGAAGATGCGTTCGACAAAGTTGATGGAGATGTAATCGCTAATGACAGCCTTCTTGAAGAGTCCTGCAATAATGTAGAAGACGCCCGTTCCGAACATCTGGTCGGTGACCATCAGCGGGCGGCGTATCTGCATGATGAAGTCGCGAGCACGCACAATGGGACCAGCCACGAGCTGCGGGAAGAAGCTGACATAGAAAGCATAGTCGAGCAAACGGTTGAGCGGACGGATGTTGCCACGATATACATCGATGGTATAGCTGAGCGACTGGAATGTGAAGAAGGAGATGCCAACTGGAAGGAAGATGTCGCGCGGCTGCCAGAAGACATCTTCGGAAAGGCTTCCCGTGATGCAGGAGGGGACATCTATGCCATTGGTTTCGAGCAGCGTGCAAATGGTTTCGCCTAAGAAATTCGTATATTTGAAAAAAATCAGCAAACCTAGGTCGAGGAAGAGTGACAAGAAGAGAAGTGTTCGCGCCAGCGCGCCTTTCTCTTTCACGCCTGCTATTGCTCTGGCTATGAAATAGTCACAAGTCGTCACCAGTGCCAGCAGCACGAAATACATTCCACTGCTTTTGTAATAGAAGTAGTAGGAAAAGAATGTAACGAAGAGAATGCGCAATGTGTCTGCCTTTCCTAAAAGATTGTAGATGAAAGTAAAGGCAAGGAACAGGAACAGAAAAACACCTGATGAGAAAATCATCGGAGATTCTGGCTGATACAGCAGCTGCTCTATGAGGCGTGAATAATCAATATCAAACATTTTTTTTATTTTTAAGAAGGGCGGCCTGTTGTCTGTTGCAATACATCTTCAAGAACTCAGAATCCGCGGACGGACTGATAGGGTTGCTGTTCTAATGGTGTCGGCTCATGCATCATACGTGTCTGGCTGCCAGACATGACCGTTTCTGTGTAAGCTTTATGGACGGCTTCTCCTAAAAGCTTGCCTTGCAGCACATAGCCTGATGTCAGGAAATGGACACAATCGGAATTCATCAATCCTGAATTGCGCCAGTTTTCGCAAGCAGACTTCTCTCCGCCTCCTATGGCGTAGATATCCCATACTGCCATGCTGTTTTCCTGACAGAAATGTACAATATTTCGCGCCACCGCTGCTGTGTTGGCATTGGGGACTTTCACTGTGCTATAACGTCGGCGACTACGGCTTCCGGAAGTCCTGCTTACGCGCTGAGAGAGAAAACTACCTGGAGGTGTGGTGAAAAGAAAACAAACATCGGGACAACGTTCGCGGATGCGCTGGGTGAGCAGCCGCATTGTCTCTGTGTGAGCACGTTCATCTAGAGTGGAGCCATGGGCTTCGTTAGTGCCAAAGGAGATGACAACGAGATCGGGATGCTCTGCCGCCACACGGCTGACCATGTCTTGCTCATAAAAACGTCGCGCCCAAGCTCCGTTGATGCCATAGAACGAAAATTGGATATTTGGGAAATATTCTCGAAGAGTGCTCTCCAATGAATTGGGGAAATACTTACCCCTCACATGAGAGTCTCCTATCTGCATGACTTTGACGGCATGTCCAAGTTTGAGTTCCTTAAACACAGGCTGAAGAGAAGCACCCTCCTGCAATTCGTTGCTCAATGTATTCTTAAAGCTGGGGGGGAATGGCGTAACGAGCGACTGGGCTGCAAGTCGCACTACAGAAAACGCCAGAAGAAGAAGGACGGCAAGAATCGGCCTAATGATATGTAAAGTTTTAACGCGCACGACTGTCGTAATTCTCCTTTCCTTGCATTAGAACCTCAAACAGGAGATCCGCAAGATGACGGCCGCCTGCAAAGTTGATGTGTGTATAATCGAGATTTGCCTGTTCCTTTTCCACCATTTTGGCTATACTTCCATCACCTCCCATTGCTTGGTAAAGATTCCAGAATGCCACCTTGCTGTCGCTGGCCATCTTACGCTCGTAAGACAGAAGCTCCCGCACTCCATCCATTGTGTGCATCTGACCATCAGGGCCTTTCGCATCGCGGTCTGCCACACTTACCACCAATATGCTCGTATGAGGAAATGCTGTTTTGAGATGCTTAATCACTTTCTTCATCTGAGAGGCGTAAGAAGCATAATTCTTCTGATTCTCATTGGCCACATTGAGTCCATAATGCAACACAATCAAATCATAAGAACGGACACGAGAAAAATCTTGCAACATCCCCAATGGAATCTTCCCAATATGCTGACCACCACTTCCACGCAGGCTGAAATTATCCAGAGATATACCACGGGAGGCATCGAAGGCTACGCCATAAAATCTCGAATCAGATCCCCCCTCAACAACCATGCCGAAACGCCCAATGCTGCCTTTTACAGTCTGGGCAAGTACCTTTGGGGCATATTCTTGTTCTGGCAATATGGCGCGAACTATCGTATCACAAATAGCGACCGAATCGGAATCTATGATTTCTATCAGTTCTTCGCATGTTTCAGGTTCTCGCGAAACAGCCTGGGAGAAAAGCAATTGGGATTCCTGTCCATTTAATGAACAATGTATATTCAAAGTGTCGCCCGGCGAAAAAAACACCGTTGCCACTTCTGCCGAATCCAATAATCCTGAATAATATTTCTTGGTACCTCGTATCTCAAACGTTGCAGAATCTTCCGGAATGAAATAACTACCTGCCAATCCCTGCGCATCCTGGCTGAAGCCTTGCCCCTTCTCGTTCGCATGAAAAGCAGTCCACCCTTCGCGTTTTGTGATGACAGAACGTCTGAAATCAGATGAAACACAAGCGATTTCCACAAATCCGACACCATGCCCGCCATATTTCTGCTGCAAACGGGCACGCAAATCCATCGTAATGATGTCTCCTTCTATATAGGAATCACCGAAATAGGCAATACGGACTGGACGTTCGTGAGCCTCATCTAAAGCAGCATAGAAATAATCCATTTCACGATGAAGACCTTCGACATCTGCAAAATCTTCTATGGCAACCATACCGTCCGGAACAGAATCCGTATAAGCAAGTGACTGCACGGCAACTGCTGCGGAATCTATCTTTTCTTCCACATACCCATCAATAGAATCTGCGACAATTTCAGCAAGGATATTGCCACCTTCATCACGTCGTTGAATATCCGCCAAAATGTTTACACGACGAAGTTCCATGTCGCCCCAATAAGTACGAGGCAAATAGAAAAGCGCCATCAATCCTGATATCACAATGAGTGCCAGAAAGAAAGACTGCCAAACACGATTCTTCTTCATCTTCAATAAGGCTTATGCTGTTCTTTTTACCTTACTTATTTTCATCGTTCAATTCAGGATAGGATATGCGTGTATGATAAATAGTCTTCAACTTATCCTGCAACACCTGTTTTGCTATTGCTATTTCCTTGAATGTAATTGAGCATTCGCTGAAACAACCATCTGCCATTTGTCCATCTATAATCCTATCCACCAACTGGTTAATGGATTCTTCCGTATATTCAGCCAATGAACGAGATGCAGCCTCTACCGCATCGCACATCATAAGAATTGCCTCTTCTTTAGTGCTTGGGTTAGGCCCCGGATAAGTAAAGAGGGCTTCATCCACTTCCTCGTCCGGATGCTCGTTTTTGTAAGTGATATAAAAATATTTGGCTTTACTATTTCCGTGGTGCGTCAAAATGAACCGCTTAATATCTTCTGGGATGTGATATTTTTCAGCAAGAGCCACACCATTGGACACATGAGCAATAATGACCTGAGCGCTTTTCAATGGAGTAAGATGCTTATGAGGAGATATGCCACTTTGATTTTCTGTAAAGAAAACAGGGCGTTCCATCTTTCCTATGTCGTGATAAAGAGCACCTGTACGCACCAGCTGCGCCTTAGCACCAATCTTATTGGCTACTTCTGCGCTTAGGTTTGCCACCTGCATGGAATGCTGGAATGTTCCAGGTGCCACTTCTGTCATGCGCTGTAAAAGTGGATTATGCACATTGTTCAGTTCCACAAGGGTTACATCGCTGGTAAATCCAAATACTTTCTCCAACATCCACAATAACGGATAGGTGAAGAGCAAAAGCACTCCATTGACAGTGAAACAGATGTACATCCACTGATCCATCTTGATACCATTCTCGTGATAGAACGAATAACCTGTGTAGAACACGACATACGTGAGGAAGACCAAGAAAGCAGTACGAACAATCTGAGAGCGCTGAGACAATTCACGCAATGAATGTATGGCTGTCATTCCTGCAGCTATCTGCAAAACAACAAATTCATAATTATTTGTCAGAATCATCGAGATAATCATCACCATGGCACAGTGGACCATAAACGCCGTGCGAGAGTCCATAAAGACACGGATGACTATCGGAACGAAACAGCAAGGAAGCATAAAGACATTCAGCATCTTGTGAGACACCATGAATGCTGCAATTACACACAATACCACAGGCAAAGCATAAATCAATGCGACATTGCGAATATGCTCGAAATAGTCCGCTCGGAACAAAGAGAGGAATATCGTCATCAAAACAAAGTTAATGAGGACAAAAATAATTTGTCCAATAAACTTGTACGGTATCTTCGCTTCATCAATATTACGTTTCTCATAATCAATCTCATAGGAACGAAGAATATCATAGAGTTCATCCGTAACAGTTTCTCCGCGGTCAATAATCTTTTGCCCAGCCTGTACAAATCCGTTGTAATTCGATATACTTTGCAAACGTCCTTCCAATTCCTCTTCAGACTTCATTAAATCATAAGCCAAGTTCTGCTGAATCAACTCATCGATATTATACTGCTGCAATATTGGACGAGGATACTTTATCGTATCAACAGTCATAATATACCGGTAGGCAGAACTCAAAGTATAGATGCTGCTAAGCGGAACAGAAGTCGCCACATTCCCACGAACAATACGTATGCGTTTCTGTTTTGTTTCATCTGTCAAACGTGCATAATCTTCAACAGAAAGAATGCCGCGCTGATAGACGGAATCTAACAAGCCTGCCACATGATGAACATAGGGATTTGCATTTGCATCTTGCCCCCCATGGAGCACTTGCCTATACAGTTTATTCACCATGCTGTCGCGCACACTCCTATTGTAGTTATAATAGGGTTGGAAACTACGCCGTGCTTTCTCCTGCTCTTTCTGCAACACTGAATCGTTCTTCAGCACAGGGAATTTCGTATTAGCTATCAGCAAGCCGTAATTCCAAGGCTTGTTCAATTCATATTTATAACCAAATTCATCTCCTCTGGGCATGAAATAAACGACTAATGCTGTAGATACAAGCACCAGAACTATCTTCATCAACAGACGAGATATATTTGTGCGTCTTTGTTGTCTGTTCTGCTTCATTTTCTTTGTCTTTAGGAGATGGCTATTAAGTTATTTTTCTGTTATTCAGACAAAAGGAATTTCTTAAAGTCTGAAAAATCCTTACTCATTGGCACACTTTGTTTTGTACCCTTCATAAAGGCCTGGAGCTTAGCCGGAATCTCAATGCTTGCATTCAGAATCCCATCAACAGTATCTTTGAACTTGGCTGGATGAGCTGTCTCAAGGAAAACTCCCACCTCACCTGCGTTCAAACCATCTTGCAAAGCCTGGAAACCACAAGCACCATGTGGATCACACACGTAACCCGTCTCGCTCTTTACCTTTTTGATTGTTTCTGCAATTTGTCCATCAGTATATGTCGCGCCACTGATGTCTGCACAGATAGCAGCATGGCTCTTTCCATACAGTTCATATACACGTGCGAAATTGCTTGGATCACCAACATCCATGGCATTTGCAATTGTCTGCACAGATGCTTTGGGCTCGTATTTTCCTGTTTGCAAATACTTAAAGAATATATCGTTAGCATTGTTTGCTGCGATAAATCGCTTGATTGGAAGTCCCATCTTCTTGCCAAAAAGAGCAGAACAGATATTACCAAAGTTTCCAGAAGGAACACACACAACCAATTCATCGGCAAGTCCCAGCTTTTTCATCTGGGCATAAGCATAAAAATAATAGAATGACTGCGGCAAGAATCTGGCCACATTGATAGAATTGGCAGAAGTCAATTTCATGTGTTCATTCAATTCTTTATCCATAAAGGCATTCTTCACAAGTGCCTGGCAATCATCAAACACACCATCCACTTCCACGGCAGTAATATTTTTGCCAAGTGTCGTAAACTGGCATTCCTGAATAGGACTTACTTTCCCTTTTGGGTAAAGGACATACACATGGATGCCATCAACACCAAGAAAACCATTTGCTACAGCAGAACCAGTGTCACCCGATGTAGCAACCAACACATTGACCTGTTCACTTCCCTCTTTCTTCAAGAAATACTGCAGAAGTCGCGCCATGAAACGTGCACCAACATCCTTGAAAGCTAAGGTTGGCCCATGAAAGAGTTCGAGCGAATATATATTGTCAGTCACTTTCACACAAGGACAATCGAATGCCAACGTATCATAAACGATAGCTTTCAAATCTGCCGCAGGAACATCTTCGCCAAAAAAGGCGTCAGCAACCGTATAGGCAATTTCCTGAAAAGACAAGTTCTCTATATTGTCAAAGAAATCCTGAGGAAGCGCCTTAATGCGTTCTGGCATATAAAGTCCCTTGTCCTCTGCAAGCCCTTTTACTACCGCTTTCTCCAGTGTCGCAGTAGGAGCCTGCCCATTTGTACTATAAAAAATCATATTTGTATTTTTAAATTACATATTATCATTTGCACGTACCTATCGCCATGAAAGTGGCGATAAACCCATCTTTCTCTAATAAGCCATACTTCCCTTTTTGACATGAAAATTCATCAAAGGAATCCACTTCATCCGATTCTAAGCCAGATGCATAAATAAGAAATGGAACAGGCTCATTCGTGTGAGTACGATGTGCTACGGGTGTCGGATGATCAGGCAACACAGCAATTGCTACGGGTTCCAAATCCGCTGTCGGCATGCCCTTTTTCCCCCAGTTCTTCACTTCCTCATAAATAGGGCCAATAACTCTGGCATCCAAATTCTCAATCGTTTGAAGTTTCAGCTCAAGATCTCCGTCATGACCAGCCTCATCTGAAGCTTCTATGTGCAGATACACAAAATCATCCGTCCGGAGAGCCTCAATAGCGGCCTGCGCCTTCCCTTCATAGTTCGTATCGTACAATCCTGTTGCTCCAGGAACATCTATGACTCTCAAACCGGCCAAAGAACCAATACCTCTAATCAGGTCAACAGCAGTAATGACTGCTCCTCGTTTGATTTGCGGATAAATTTCCGTAAGAGGCTTCATGTCCGGCCGATAACCTCCAGCCCAAGGCCAGATGGAATTAGCAGGATCCTTTCCTTCTGCAATACGCTGAACGTTAAAAGGATGCTTTGACAACAGCTCCTGAGATTTCACAATCAGCATATTTATCAGATCCGCCGTTTCTGTTGCACTTAAGGCTGAGAATATGCCTGCTTTACTTTCTGATTCAAGGTCTGGCTTTACAAGCAAAGGACGCCAAGGCTTCAAAGGCACATCATGAGGCGGCGTACAGCGCAAGAATTTACTTCCCCCCTTAATGACTAGCAGATGGCGATACTGAACTCCTGTATAAAAATGGATGATATTCCCATACTTTTCTACTATTTCCGCATCATTTGCCAATTTCTCCTGAAGATATTTAATTAAAATATCACCCTCCTCAGTTTCAAGCCTTCCACAAGAATGATTCTTGATACAATCTCCATCTATACAAATGATGTTGCAACGTATTGCCATATCGTCCGGCGCAAGATCCACGCCAATACTGGCAGCCTCAAGCGGTCCGCGGCCTTCGTAAACTTCATTCTGGTCATAACCCAAGATGCTGGAATTTGCTACTTCAGAACCTGGATGGAATCCATCCTGAACCGTCTTTAGCATACCCACACATCCCTCCTTAGCCAACATATCCATATAGGGTGTGTTGGCATATTGAAGTAACGTTTTATTTCCAAGCGACTCTATTGGCCAATCGGCCATGCCATCGCCCAAAATGATGATGTGCTTCATTTTAGATGTTTGCTATTGACATGATGTCGGCAAATACGCCTGCAGCCGTAACGGATGCGCCAGCTCCATAACCTTGAATCAGCATAGGATACTGGTTGTAACGCTCAGTCGTGATAAGAATGATATTGTTAGACCCTTCCAAATCATAGAACGGATGGCGTTCATCCACTTTCTGCAAAGCAACCGAGCCCCTTCCATTTTCCAGTTTTGCCACAAAACGCCAACGCTGTCGGGCTGCTTCAAGTTGCTGACGCTCTGCCTCAAATTGCGCATCAACAGATGGGAGATTTTTCCAGAATTCATCTAAGGTCCCCTCAAAGAAAGACAGAGGAATGAATAAAGATCTCTCCACATCTTCCTGATTCATCTTGTATCCTGCTTCACGAGATAGGATGACCAGTTTGCGGATAACATCTTTGCCCGACAGGTCTACTCGCGGATCAGGCTCTGCATAACCTTCTTCTTTAGCAAGGCGAACAGTCTCGCTGAATGGTATATCTGCTGAAATGGTGTTAAAAATGAAGTTTAACGTACCGCTCAAAACGGCTTCAAGTTTCAATATTTTGTCACCAGAATTAATCAGGTCGTTGATGGTATTGATAATAGGAAGGCCTGCACCAACATTCGTTTCAAACAAGAACTTCACGCCACGTCTGCGCGCAGCCTCCTTCAATTTTGCATAGTTGTCGTAATTGCTTGAAGCAGCTACCTTATTAGCAGCTACCACCGAGATGTTATTG
This sequence comes from uncultured Bacteroidaceae bacterium, assembly GCA_904501945.1. Taxonomy (GTDB): domain Bacteria; phylum Bacteroidota; class Bacteroidia; order Bacteroidales; family Bacteroidaceae; genus Minthosoma. The sequence goes on along the minus strand of CAJGCU010000010.1, from coordinate 9,690 downwards.
CTCAACAACCCCTCGTACAGTCCTGCAACATCCACGCTGGCAGTACAGTCAACAAACACGCTGTTGAAAATATTCATCCCTATCACCTCTTCTTTCAAGCGTTCAGTATTGCTTGCCTCAGCCTCCTTCAATCCCTGACGTAGTCTGGCAACAGAAAGCTTTCCATTCTCTTCCCATTGCAAAAGGTCTATGCCGTTCCTGTCGAACATCGCATTGTGTCCGCTTGCAATACCCACTACATTGATTTGAAGATTACGTTCCTTCATCAGTTTCTGGCGCTGGCCTGCTATCTGCTCCAACAGACTGCCACCCACAGTTCCGACACCACACAGGAACACATTCAGCACCTGATACTCAGACAGAAAAAAACTATCATGGATGACATTTAAAGATTTTCTCAAGCTCTTTCTCTCCACCACAAACGAGATGTTCGTCTCACTGGCACCTTGCGCACAAGCAATCACGCTGATACCATTTCGGCCCAATGTGCCAAACAGCTTACCTGCAATACCAGGAGTGTGCTTCATATTCTCGCCTACAATTGCCACCGTCGCCAAATCGCGCTCCAGTTTCATCTTGTACATCGCACCCATCTCTATCTCTTTAGCAAACTCACGGTTCAGTACCTCGCACGCACGGTCAGCATCATCATCTGTCACACCAATAGACGTGCTATTCTCTGATGAAGCCTGACTCACCATGAACACACTCACTCCATTTTCTGCCAAAGTTGTAAAGATACGGCGATTCACGCCTATCACACCAACCATCGACAAGCCACTCACTGTAATCAGACTCGTGTTGTTGATAGAAGAAATTCCTTTGATGGCACGTCCATTATCGTCTCCTTCTGACAAGTTTGTAATGATAGTACCCTTGTCTTCTGGGCGGAATGTATTCTTAATCAGAATCGGTATATTCTTGATGCACACGGGGTAAATCGTTGGAGGATACACCACCTTTGCACCGAAATTACACAATTCTGTTGCTTCCACATACGAGAGCTTATCAATAGGATAAGCATTGTTGATAACACGTGGATCTGCAGTCATAAATCCAGAGACATCGGTCCAGATTTCCAACACCTTCGCATCCAGTGTCGCTGCCAGAATTGCAGCTGTATAGTCACTGCCACCACGACCCAAGTTAGTAACTTCTCCTGTTTGGCTATCTGCTGAAATAAAGCCAGGAACGAGGCACACTTTATGGTCTGCCGTCCCATCCTTAAATTCCTTAAAAGCCTCAAGGATAAGCTGTTCGCTAATCGAACCCGAATACAGATTGCGCCCTTGCTTCTTCTTTGTCTTGATAAAATCGAGCGAATTATACCATTTTGCCCCATCTATCAAAGTGGCAACAATATTGCTTGACAGACGTTCGCCATACGAAACGATTGCATTACCGGTCTTTTCACTCAAGTCACCTATCAGATATATTCCCTGATAAATACTTTTCAAATGCCCTAGCAGCTCATCCACTGTGGCAGTAATCTCTGTTTTCTTTTTCTCATCCGTGATGATGGCGTCAATCATCTGATGATGGCGCTCCACCATTTCCTGATATGATGTCAAATACGACGAGTCTCCTGCCACTGCAAGTTTAGATGTGTTAATCAGTTTGTCTGTAATGCCTCCAAGAGCAGAAACGACAACTACTACAGGCTCGTCACATGCCTCTACAATCTTTTTAAGATGGAGAATACTCTCCACGGAACCTACGGATGTCCCGCCAAACTTTAATACTTTCACGACGAAAATTAAAAGTTAAAAATTAATAATAAAAGAGCATGCTAAGCTGATGGATGCAGGCAGATATACAACATCTGAATGACATATTGCAACCAGGCCATGATGCACACCCCACGAAATTATTGCAAAATTACGACATTTTCAATTAATGACAAAAGAAAAAGCCTTAAAGTCGGCTTGACTTTAAGGCTTTTCATTTGTTCCTGTCAGATTTGACTTCTACCATCGTACATATACACCTTGTGCATAATATATGAGGTTCAGCTCTTATCGGCGCTGGCGTCTGACGGACACGCGAGGTGCAGAACTGCTTGAAGCGGAACTTCCTGAAGACTTTTCAGAAGATACCCGGCGAGACGTACGAGATGCAGAAGAAGATTTCGAGTCAGACGCTTTCACCTTCTTACCCTTAGCCGATGCTGCAGCAATAGAATCTCTCTTTGCCAATTCTGCAGAATCCACAGGAGTGCTCCAAATATGCTCTTCAAAATCAGACATTTCCTTTTCTATACGAGCCTGTTCTTTCTTCAAAAGAGAATCTGTAGCACAATACTGCTGAAGCGCCTTGTTCTGCATATTGGTTGTCATGTAGATGTCTCCTTTGTAATGATTGGTAGAGAAGAAATCGTCCATTGACATTCTGGCTGCATTATTGATGTTGCTTGTCATCACCTCCTGACCACTCAAATAAGTCTTTATATCATCATAGTTAACCCAAAACAAAGGGTATTTCTGAAGATCCAAACTAAAATCATTTGCACGATGAAGCACAGGGCAAAGAGCCACAATACGGCTATGGTAAGTCGCAGTATTCTGGTCATAGTAACTGCTTTCTTTCACATAGTAGCTCAACACCTCTGAAGCAGGAACATCAACAGGATTCACATTGATGCTGTTGCCATCAATCTCATAAGGAATCTGATAACGGTCAAGCATATCCTTAAAATGCATACGGTAGCTTTGCTGGAACTTCTCAATACCATCCAGCTGATATTCATAAGCAGGAATCTTGCCTGTATTCAACAACTTGAACAACAAAGTGAACAAGTTCATGTCTCCTCCCTGTGGCTCCACAGGATAATAAAGTGCTGCATTTTCATCCTTTGTGAGGTCAACCGAACGGTAGATGTCACGACGCCAAGCAGGGTTTTCAGGGACATCAACAGCCGTCGGGAACATCAAAGCAGCACGTCCCACCGTTGCAGTCTCAGCCTTCTTGGCTGTAGCATTCCTATTACTCTGGACTCGACTTTTCTGTGGCTGAGCCATCAAAGAAGCCGTCATGCCAAATGCCATTAATATGAATAGTATCTTTCTCATAATCAGTTTAGTTTATAATGACTTCGACTGGCGAAGTAAGAGTTCTTTCTATGCCATCAGGACCCACTACACGGATGCGACTGATGTTAAACAATTTTCCACGGCTGAGGGAACGGATTCGGGCCAACTGATTCGGAGTAAAAGCAGCAGAATTACTTACTTCAGGAACCACATTTCCCATATTATCGACAAACAAGGTTTCAAAACCTAAAACACGGAATGATATGTCAAGAAGTCCGTCATCAATAGCTGCACCTATGCCTCCAGCAGCAACAATCGCCTGCTTAGCAATGCGACCTCCCTTGAATCGGGTAACATTTCCATTAGCATCCTTGTATTCCAAATAACCTGTTGGATCAGGCAACTTCCGCACATGGAACGTGAATTTTCCCATTTCCTGCTGACGCCCCTCATTCTGCGCCAGAACCGTAAAAGTTACATCCTCGCCCACATTAGCAGGAACGGCCACATAATTCCCATTTTCTTTCTTTGTCAAGGTTCCATTGGACATTGTCAAACTTATCCTATTATTAGGAACACCTGGCACACTCACGCTTATCGGATTTTCGTAACCAGCATAAAGCATATTCATCATCGTAGCACTAACAGTAGCCGATGGCTCCACAACGGTATAAGGCTGCGAGAATTCACGCCGGATGGTTTCACCATTTCCATTCTTCATCACAAGATAGCCCTTCAACGTGAAATCACCCGTTGAGCTACAAATAGTTTCGTACAAACCATTATCAGATTTGAGCAATGTGTTACCCACATAGATTTCAGGACGCTGAGTACTATCCACTGCAGCCATGATAATTCGTGCAGAGAACTTTCCGCCACGCACCACAGTCTGCGAATTTGGAATCACAAATGCACTGATTTGGTTCACACGCACATCCTTCACGTCAATATTAGCTACCAACTGGTGCAACATCTCGCCCTCCGCATAACGGACATCGGTCTGAAGCTTTGTCAGCAACGTAACAGCAGCTGCAACAGGCGTATTCTCAAACATATACTCCTGCCAATTCTTGCCAAGCATTTTTGCCATTCGTGGCACCTCTGTCGTCAGATTTGATTGGATGATTTCTTTCTGCTGCTGGTCATTAATCATCCGGGTAATTCCATCACGATACGATTCAATGGCCTGCTTCAGTTTACTGCCTTTACCAACGCCTGGCGCCAACATGACATGAGTAGCCGCTTCCAAGTTATCGCGTCCCTCTATATTCTCCAAATCAGCATCATCACCATCCACGTCACGAACAATCTCCCATTTCAATTCTTCCGCAAACAGATACAGCGAATCAGACATCTTGCGCACCAGCTGAGCCTTCTCGTACCACTGACGAGTCTTCTCTGGATTACGCTTCATTGCTGCCTCCAATTCTTTATATATAGCCTCGTTCTGCATGGAAGAATTTTCCTTCGAACGATTCAAACTTTCATCCACCAGCGAGAAGCCTTCAAGCACATCCGATGATACATTGAGCGCCAACATAGCCATCAGCACTACATACATCAGATTAATCATCTTCTGACGCGGAGTTAATTTCTTTCTTATCATAATTAGTTATTTGAAACTAATTTATTATTCAATCTATTACAACGAATCTTTAGGCTATTTTCATTTTCAGAGCCTCAACCATCTTGAAATACACATCATTCAGTTCCTGAAGTTGAGCCGCCAGCTTTCTTGTTTGCTCATTCACCTCGTCAATAGTAGCCGACTGAGTTCCCACGCTCTTAAGCTGCATCTCGTAGAAACGATTGATGCCAGTAAGTGTACGGTTCATATTCTCCATCTCCTCAGAATCGCGAGTAAGTCGAGCACTCTGCTCTGCCACCTTCTTCAGCGTATCTGTCAATTCAGCGAGCTGTTCCACATAAGCACGAGTTGCCTCCTGCATCTCAGGCGCCATGCTTTGGAACTGAGCTGAATGAAAGACAGGAGCCGATGATATGTCTGCTGCCAATTGTCCCGCATCAACAGGATTGTTTCCTCCCGAAGACCCTGATATTTGAACTTGCGATACCGCATTAACAAGCGCAGCCGCAGTACCCTCTGAAAGAGAAGCATTCACTTGTGCACGAACTGTCGCCTCTTCTGCAGCTTCTTCTGCAAGTTCTTGTGCATCAAGACTTTCTTGAGGTTCAAAACCTGCAAGGAAGAACACGATAACTTCAGTTCCCATACCCAAGAAGAGCATCAAATCTGCACCAGCAATATGAGTAAGTTTGAAAAGCGCACCAGCAATAACAACTGCAGCACCCCAACTATATGCGTAATTCAGAAAAGTCTGTCCTTTCTTTGTTCTGAGCCACTTCTGAATACCTGAATATTTTGTTGCCATATATAATTAATTTACAAGTTATTAAATCGATTATCTATTTGATCTTGAAGCAGTGCCCACCTGTGAACGCACACAACGGAATCCCACAAACGAACGTCCTACATTCTGATACTCATAGGAACGCCATGCACTCTTAATAAAGCTTTCCGGATCCTTCCAAGAACCACCACGCACACTCTTCTTCTTCAGAGCATAAGGATCTTCCTTTGCGGCATTGTAAGTCAGCGTTGGATTCATATCACTCATAGAAAGGACTCCAGCTTCTGTATAAACGGTGCTGGTCCACTCTGCCACATTGCCTGCCATATCATACAAGCCATTAGAATTGGCGCTATAGATACCCACCTTGGAAGTAATCAAATTGCCGTCCTTCGTGTAGTTGCCTCTATCTGGCTTGAAATTAGCATAATAGCATCCCTTGTCGCTTGCTACTCCCTCTTGCATCCAAGGCAGTTCCGTACCATCCTTTCCACGAGCAGCGAACTCCCATTCAGCTTCTGTTGGCAAGCGATAACGCTGAATAAATTTAGCCTGAGGACCCAGACCCTTAATCAAGAAGTCAGTACGCCAATTACAAAACGCATTGGCCTGTTCCCAATTCACACCAACTACAGGATATTCATTATAGTTTGAATGTGTGAAATAAAGCCTCATATAGACCTCATTCTCTGCATTCTGGAAGTCATTAATCCAGCAAGTTGTATCAGGATACACATTTACTATATACGTATTCACAAAGTCCCACATACTGCTCAGAGGTCGGGTAATTGTTTCGCGATGAATAACACCTTCGTCATCCACGTATGCAGTATCCTTGCTAATCATAACAACCTCTTCCGGATCGGCCTGGAAGTCTGTATTCAGATTTCGTTCTTCCGGATTAAGGCGATACTGACGCTTGGCTGCCATCACATGGTCGAACACCTCATAACGATAATTCAATTGACTCGCATCAAGCATCTTCTCACCCGTAACAGGATGAACTGTATATACGCTCTCTATTGCGCGCAACTGGTCTTCATCCGGATTACGAGGCAAAGCCTTATTCCAGTTCAAATGCGGAGTAACAGGATCGCCAAATCTGTCTTCTTCAATCTTATAAGTTTCATCACCACCATAAGCGGGGTCAGCCAAACGCTCGCGAATAATAGAGTCTCTCACCCAATACACAAACTGACGATACATGGAGTTTGTAACTTCCTTTTCGTCCATCCAGAAGGCATCCACACTGATGTCTCTGGTTGGCATATCCTTGCCCCAAAGACTGTCATTTTTCTCCGAACCCATTTTCAGGCTACCACGTTTTACAAGCACCATGCCATAAGGAGCTGGTTCTGCCATAGAAGTTCCGCCAACACCAGTCACTTCGCCACCAGTAGCTCCCATACCAGCCTTACCAGAAAAGCAAGAAACTACGACAAAGGCAAGAACCATTGTGCATATAGCAAATAAAAATTTCTTCTTCATATTTTTTTATTCTGTTCTATTTTTCAAAAAATATCAATATTTTCTTACAACCACCTCACACTTTTGTGTTTATTTCGTCCCTTCTTGAACAAGTCAAGATTCGTTTGATAACCAACAACTAATTCATGGCTTCCATTGATGGCGCCCACCCCCGACGTGTACATCTGGTAATTATACCCAAGACTTATGCCGTGAAAGACACCGCCAACAAGGAAAGTTACAGAGGTGTTGGGGCTATAGCCTAAGCCACCATAAAACTTTCTCCCTTCAGATTCATAGGCGACTTTACACTGCAAGTCTTCTCTCCACGTATCCAAATCTGACTGAATCAGGAATGAGGGTTGCAATGTAAATAACGAATTTTTTATTTTAATATTGCATCCACCCATCAAATAATACATTCGCGAAATCTCTATTTCATTCGTTTCGCCAATCAAAATGGTAGGCGCCAGCAAGTGCTGTCCCGAAATTCCGGCCCAGAAATTGGGATGATAGTAATAAAGGCCAGCCCCAATATCCACCGTGTTTCCATCCTGTTGAGAAGAAGGGAAAGCCGGGTCGCTATTATCCTCCAGCTCCATGCCCGAAGGGTCTATCTTTTCGCTCATCAAGCCACCCTGCACACCAATAGCCAATCGCCCCTTAGTGCTCACTTTTACATTATAAGAATATTGCAAGCTGATTTTCGTCGTAGAAAAAATGCCAATATTATCATTCAAGAAACTAAGTCCTGCTCCATGTCGAGGTGTCAAAAAATAGACAGGCATAGACGCGCCCACATACATGGTTGCAGGCGCCCCGTCATAGCCCACCATCTGCATTGAATAGACTGCATCCACATCCAGCATGCCGTCTGTGCCAGAAACAGCTGGATTATAAAATGACTTTAGGGCTGTGAAGTCCGAAAACTGCACATCCCACTGTGCTCTCACCGCCGGAACAGACGCCAGCATGAGAACAAATATCAAAAGATAGCGATTTTTCATCAATATATATAAACTCAAAATATTCTCATTTATTGTGCAAATCATCGATTTTTTATTGATAACAAAAAAGAGGGAACTGGATTCACATCCCTCCCTCTTACTAAAAAACAGAGTTAGTTAATATATAATATATAGGTACTTAAAATTCTATACGCTCATACATATATATCCAACTGCTTAAACAAAAGTCGCCACTTCCACAGCAGTTTTTATCTTATAACATCAATCCTTTATCTTTATATTATTAATTCCATCCGATTGTCCTGCAGCTTAGAAAGGAGCGCCTCCACCTGGGAAGCCTCCAAATCCGCCCATATCCATACCCCCCATAAAACCGCCAGGACGTCCCATACCGCCACCCTGCATTCCTCTGCCGCTCGGAGCATTCGTGCGTCCTATAAATATATGAGCAGCCTGAGCAGGAGTGAGCAACTCCAAGAATTTCGGCAAATATTCTCGATCCACCTTCAATTGTGCTTCTTGCGCAGCCAATTGTTTCTGAATAAGTTCCAGAGCTTGCTCGTCTGTAATTTTCTTCAAGTCAACTTCTTCCTCACTCTCCCCTTTAGGATTCGCCGCATTGGTACGCGCTGTCTGATAATCCAGATAAAGAACCTTGAACGTTTCTTCTTTTTCATCATCCAGTTTCATTTGCTTCACAAGACGTTCTGCCATACGGCTATGCACTTCGGTTGGGTCAAATCGACGTCTATTATTTTGTGCCACAACTGTGACCATTGCAAACATGAACAAAAAAGCAGAAAAAAGAATCTTCTTCATTTTCTTATCATTTTTAAGTAAACCTATTTATCCATTTTTGCCAGTAAGACCTTTGAAGAAAGAAAAGGTTTAATGTAAAAAACGAAAAAAATGAAAAAAAAATGGAAAAATGTACCTTTTTCTTTTCTTATCATGATAAAACACCCATTTACACATTATTTATATATAGCATCCACATAAAAACAAATCGATAAATTTAATGCTTAGAAACATTGTTCAGCGTAGCCAATTCAATCTCTTTCTATACCGTACCCCTCGGGTCCACCATGCCGTACCCCTCGGGTACGGTACATCGGACCCGAGGGGTACGCCAAACAAGCACCTCCCAGGCGATAAATAAAAATGCATCAAAAAAACATCCTCCAAATCCCAGTAATCGACCGTGAAGCGGTCTGGTTAAAACTAATCCCGTCGCGGATGGATTAGCAAAATCCGAGTAATCCGTGAGAAAAATTAATTAAGCGTGTTTTTTATTCTCTCACAGAAATATCACGGATCTTACAGATATAAGCCTTTCGGCTCTCTGCCGGGTCCTCCCGTTGCATCCAGCAACAAAAAATCCGTGAAATCTGTGCGATTTGCGAGAAAAAACTCAAAAAAAAATGAACTTTTCCACACCTGCCACCACCGCTTTTGTTTCCTATACGCCTTTATATATCTGTTTGTCAGCGTTTTATCAGGCATTTTGGAATACTGTAACTTTTCCACACCTGTTCCTTTGTCGGAATGTTGGAATTCGTTAACTTTGCCACCGAAACATCAAGATGAAAAAAATCACCCATCCAACAAAAAAAATTGAGTTTTCTTGTTTAATTTTGTTCACTTCATTCGTTCTATATAAAGAAAGGGGAAAATACAGGTTGAGCCCAAGATAATCAGATAAGCGGAGGAAGAAGCGCAGCGTGATGAAAGACAGCGTGTTGCAACAAGTTTGTGAACTTTTTGTGAACTCCTGTTTTTGAGGAAATGAAAATGTGAACTTTTTGTGAACTGTTTTTCTTGGTGTTTTCCTGCCAATAAAATATCTTTGTGGCA
>CAJGCU010000009.1 GCA_904501945.1 uncultured Bacteroidaceae bacterium | reverse complement strand
TTCGGTTTTGGCCTTAACGGTGATGCCTTTGAGAAGTGGGCGCAGTCCATTCCGATGAGTGCAGCAGGCAAACATCGCGACAGTTTGTTTCAGATAGAAGCGATGTTTTTCGGACAAGCTGGACTGCTGGAAGAAGATGGATTTGACGAATATTATCTGAGTCTTCAGAAAGAGTACAAGTTTTTGAGACAAAAATTTTCTCTCACACCTATTGCGCCGTCGGCATGGAAGTTTCTCCGCCTTCGTCCGCAGAATTTTCCCTATATTCGCATTGCTCAGCTTGCTATGCTGTATTATGAGCAACGGATGAATCTATCGAAACTTGTCAATGCCAATCACGTTGATGAAATTCACTCATTGTTGCTTACTCATGTCAGTGAATATTGGCAAACTCATTATACATTTGGTGGAAAAGAGACAAAGCCACAAGAACGAAAGTTGTCTTCCTCGTCCATGGATTCGGTCATTGTGAATGCGTTGGCACCGATGCTCTTTGCTTATGGGAAATACAAGTCAGACCAATCTCTTTGCGACCGTGCGTTCTCCTTGTGGGAACAGCTTGAACCAGAAAATAATCGTGTGGTTCGTGATTGGGCTTCAGCAGGGGTGATCTGTGAAAGCGCAGCCGATAGTCAGGCACTTATACAGCTAACTCGCTGCTATTGTCAAACACGGGACTGTTTGCGCTGTAAATTCGGATATGAGTTTATCAAACAGACTCCAGATTTGCTGAGAGAGGACGAAAAAAGCTGATTTTTAGCGAATAAAGATAGCTTTTTCTATTTTTATTTGTAAATTTGTAACCGAAAAAGTTTCTTATTTTTTAACTTAAATTCAATTCAAGATTATGAAAAGTAAAATTGTAGCAGGAATCCTCGGTATTCTTCTTGGTGGATGGGGCATTCACAAGTTCTATATGGGTAACATTCTTCCAGGCATTATCTATATTGCTTTGTGCTGGACAGGTATTCCATCTATTCTCGGTCTCGTTGAAGGTATCATCTATCTCATTGATGACGACGCTAAATTCCAGGAGCGTGTAGAGGCAAAGAATTTCTTCTTCTAATTGAAGATATATACAAAAATAAAAACTGGTTGATTCATGCGAATCAACCAGTTTTCTTTTTTTTGCACGGGGTGAGGGACTCGAACCCCCGACCCTCGGTTTTGGAGACCGATATTCTACCAACTAAACTAACCCCGTGTGTTGGTTATGTCTGTTTGCAATATTGGCTTTTTCTTCACCGTGTGGGGCTTGTAGCTCCACCGGGAATCGAACCCGGATCTAATCTTTAGGAGAGATTTGTTCTATCCATTGAACTATGGGGCCATTTCCCGTATTGCGGGTGCAAAGGTAGTGAAAGTTGGGAGAAGAACAAAATAAAAACAATTATTTTTCTTCGGAAAAGCATCCTTTCTGCGCAGAAAAGGACTGCAGACCCCTTTTCTTTCTATGGAATGTAGGGATATTGTTCGAAATTAGGCTCTCTTTTTTCGAGGAAAGCTTTTCCGCCTTCTTGTGCTTCATCGCAGAAATAGTAGAGCATTGTTGCATCGCCAGCCAGTTCCTGAATACCTGCCTGACCGTCCAGTTCGGCATTCAGGCCAGCCTTTATCATGCGCAGGGCGATAGGCGAGCGTTTCATCATGGTGTGTGCCCATTCCACTACTTCGTCTTCCAATAGGCAATGGGGAACTACTTTGTTAACCAATCCCATCTTTTCAGCTTCTTCTGCGGTGTAGAGTTTGCAGAGATACCATATTTCTCGAGCTTTCTTCTGCCCGACAATTCGAGCCAGATAGGAACTGCCGAAACCAGCGTCGAAACTGCCAACTTTGGGACCAGTCTGTCCGAATTTGGCGTTGTCACTGGCAATGGTGAGGTCGCAGACGACATGCAGCACATGTCCTCCGCCTACAGCAAACCCATTCACCATTGCAATGACGGGCTTGGGGATGCTACGTATTTGTTTTTGGACGTCCAGTACACTGAGTCGTGGCACTCCATCGCGGCCTACATAGCCGCCTCGTCCTTTGACATTCATGTCTCCGCCTGCGCAGAAAGCGCAAGTCTTCAGCCACTCCTCTTCGCTTTGCCCCTCTTGGCGTGGTGAATCAGCACCGGTGAGCACCACAACACGCACGTCGGCTCTTTCCCGTGCGATGTACATGGCGTCGCTCATTTCCCATGTTGTTTGCGGAGTGAAAGCGTTGCGGTAGCGTGGACGGTTGATGGTAATCTTGGCGATTCCTTCCCATAGTTCAAACTTAATCTCTTCGTAGTGCTTTATTTCTTTCCATTCTCTTGCCATAATCGTTAATTCTTGTTTTTAAAAGGTATTTCGTCGTTGCTGTTTTGTGATTTTTCAAATATTTATTGTAATTTTGAAGCATCAAACATTTTTTTTATCTTTATAGTCATGGATGCGACAAAACAATTGGAATGCAAAAATAATAAAAGTTTAGAGAAATTTGAAGTCAATGAAAACTTTTTGAAGATTTCAGAACAAATAAAGACGGAAGTACAAGGGAAAACGCTTGATGAGACAATTGACTACCTTGTGAAGAAAGTGGATGGCAGTACGCTTTTTAGCAAGCGTTTGCAGACGGTGTGCTATTCCATTGGCATGATGAATAAGATTATAGAAAATGGCGATGCCGACAAGATGGTGAAAATCTCAGAAGCTCTTCAAGTGCGAGGGATAGAAGTGCTTGGAGATACGATAGCTGCACGGCCAGACGTAAAAGCTGTTCTTATTGCCGGACCTTCGTCCAGTGGGAAGACTACATTTAGCAAGAAGTTGAGCGTAGCTTTGGAACAGAATGGAATAACGGCTAAATGTATTTCTATTGATGATTATTACATTGACCGCGAGTTGACACCCAAGGACGAAACAGGCGAGTACGACTACGAGAGCATTTATGCCATCAACATAGAGCTGTTTCAGCAGCATCTGACTCAGCTTTTTGCTGGCGAAGAAATAGAGCTTCCTCGTTATGATTTTATGCAGGGCAAGAGTGTCAAGAGTGGCAATCGCCTCCGACTTTCTCCTCATACTGTTTTGATATTGGAAGGTATACATGCTTTGAATCCTCTTCTTACGGGAGTTATTCCTGAAGCTAACTTCTTCCGTATCTACATTTCTGGCTTGACTGTCGCGAAAGCCGATGACGGCACTTATTTCCCAACTACCGACAACCGTCTCATTCGCCGTATGGTGCGTGATGCCCAATTCCGTGGAGCAACTGCTATTGACACTTTGGAACGATGGCCATCGGTTCGACGTGGCGAAAACAAATGGGTTGTTCCTTTTCAGGAGAATGCCGATGTCAACTTCTGTACGGCATTCCAGTATGAGCTTGCTTTGCTGAAGAAACAGGCAATTCCTTTGCTTGATAGCGTGCCGCAGGATTCTCCAGAGTATGCTGAAGCGCAACGGCTCAAATGGGTGCTTCTCCACTTCCGTTCAATACCTGTAGAGCTTTTGCCTCCCCATTCTCTATTGAGAGAGTTCTTGGGAGGAAGTGCTTTCAAATATTAGGTTATTAAGTGTTTTTAATAGGCGCACCCCTCGGGTCCGATGTGGCGGACTCGAGGGGTGCGGTGCATCGGACCCGACGGGTACGGTATATGGGAGTTGGAATGTCTGCTTTAAATCATGGGGAGACTTTCGCCGTTAATCTTGCGGTAGAGGTCAAGCGCAAATACGTCGGTCATGCCTGAAAGGTAGTCAAGTACCGCCATGATGCGTTCGTAGGTATCGAGGCTGTCCACCTCGTATTGGGATGAAACACGATCAAGCAGCAGTTTGCTGTAGGTGTGTTGGGGATTCATGACGGCTTCTGTAAAAAGCTGTATGAGGGTGGAGATAATTTTGTATCCTGAAAGTTCGGTGTCTATGACATCTCGGCTTCGGTAGATGCGGCTCTTTGCCACTTCTACACAGGCATTGTATGCTTCCTTTGTCAAAGCATTGGACTGCTTGATGAGCGAACCGCAGAATTCACCATCCAGAATCTTTTCTTCGTTGTCGATGAACACTCGCGCACATTCGCTGATGAGCGCACCGATGGCACATGAACGAAAATAAACCACATTTTCATTCTTGTCATCAACCTCTTTCGAACGATCAATGATGTGTGTGCGTTTCTCTGGCTCAATGAAGCCGAGCATGAGGTCGCGTGTTTCTTCGAAGGACAAAATCTTGAGTTTGTGGGCATCTTCTATGTCCATGATTTCGTAGCAGATGTCATCAGCAGCCTCGACAAGATATGTGAGAGGGTGTCGGCACCATCCTGCTCCCTTTCTCTTCAGCCCCAGTTCGGTGGCAATTCGTTCGTAGATTGGTTTTTCTGGGATGAAATAGCCGAATTTCTGCTTGTGGGCTTCAGTGGCAGGAAAGGGGTATTTGACAATGCAGGACAGCGTGGAGTAAGTGAGTACAAAACCTCCGGCTCGACGTCCTTTGAACTGGTGAGTGAGCAGACGGAATGTGTTTGCATTGCCGTCGAAGTGGGTGATGTCTGCCCATTGCTCTTCGGTGAGTAATTCCTTATATTTGATTCCTGGACCTTCAAGGAAATAGGAGGCGATGGCGTGCTCGCCAGAATGTCCGAAAGGGGGATTGCCAAGGTCGTGTGCAAGACACGCTGCGCTGACTATAGCTCCGATTTCGCTAATGTTGGAAGAGCAAGTCCATTCGGGATGCTTGCTCAGGAGCGCATTGGCAACGGCGTCGCCAAGGCTGCGCCCGACGCTTGCCACTTCGAGCGAGTGGGTGAGACGGTTGTGCACGAATACGCTTCCTGGCAGTGGAAATACTTGAGTTTTGTTCTGTAGTCTTCGGAAAGGCGCAGAGAAGATGAGGCGGTCGTAGTCGCGCTTAAATTCGGTACGGTCGTCTTTGTGTTCTGTGTGAATTGCCTCCTGTCCGAGTCTTTTGTTGGATATGAGTTGTTGCCAGTTCATTTCTGTGTTGAAAAAAGAGAAATCGAATTTGTACACAAAAATAGTGCTTTTTCGTTAAAAAACAGAAAATAGGCATGAAGAAATGTCATTCGGACACTAAATCTTCATTCTTCATTCTTCATTCTTCATGAAAATCCGTATCTTTGTAGCAAATTGTGTATCTATGGAAATCAAAATTATCAACAAGTCTCATCATCCGCTGCCTCAGTATGCTACTCCGCTCTCGGCGGGTATGGATTTGCGCGCCAATCTCGATGCTCCCATCACACTTGAGCCTTTGGCTCGTGTTCTTGTTCCAACAGGTCTTTTCATGGCATTGCCAGCAGGCTACGAAGCACAGGTTCGCCCTCGTTCAGGACTTGCAATCAAGAAGGGTATTACGGTTCTCAACACTCCTGGCACTATCGATGCCGACTATCGTGGCGAGGTGTGTGTCATCTTGGTCAACTTGTCAGCGGAGCCATTTGTTATAAATGATGGCGAGCGTATTGCTCAGATGGTCATAGCCAAGCATGAACAGCCGGAGCTGATAGAGGTGGATGTGCTTGATGAGACGGAACGTGGGGCAGGAGGATTTGGCCACAGCGGAGTGAAGTAAAAGGATAATAGGCGATGCCAAACGGTCAGTGGGAATGAAAAAGATATTATCACTTTTAGTTTTTAGTTTTTCGTTTTTCGTTGCTTCGGCTCAGTCAACGAAGTTTGACTATTTCTTTCATGAAGCTCTGAGGCAGAAGCTGGCGCAGAATTATGCGGCGGCCATTGATTTGTTAGACTATTGCTGTAAATTGAATCCGGAATCGGGTGCGGCATTGTATGAATTAGCCGACCTCTATCGTTATGTTGATGCCGACAGTTTGGCGATCAGTGCGTTAGAGAAAGCAAGTAAACTTTATCCTGGCAACTATTGGTACAAGAATCATCTGGTAATGCTGTATCTGAACAGTCGTCGTAACGAAGAAGCTTTGGCGCAGGTGGAAGAAATGGCACAGCAGTTCCCGGAGAAGGGTGAGGTGTTGATGATGCTTCTTGAACTATATGGGCAGAACAGCGACTACGAGAATATGGTGAAGGTGCTTGATAAGATCGAGCTGAAAGAGGGGAAGAGTGAGCAACTGTCGATGGAGAAATTCAGGATTTTCTTGCAGATGCAAGACGAGGAACGTGCTTTCAGCGAGATGCAGGCATTGGCCGAGGAATATCCTAATGACCTTCGTTATCAAGTGGTTGTAGGCGACCTTTATCTTGATACAGGCAAGAAGGAAGAGGCTTTGGAGCAGTATCGCATGGTGGAACAGAAGGATTCCAGCAATGTGACGTTGCTGTTGTCTTTGTCAAATTATTATCAGGCTGAGGGCAACGATTCGCTGTACCAGATATATTTAACGAAACTGATGCTGCATCCTGCTGTGGATGATATTACGCGTGTTCGGATGATGGGAGTTGTTATCAGAGAGAATCTAACAAAAGAGGGGGATTCCACAATGGTGATGAGCCTTTTCGATAAGATTCTTCAAGAGCCTCAAGAGCATACTGAACTGTTGGAGTTGAAAGTGCGCTATATGATTTCTCTGAATATGTCAAAGGAAATCATTAAACCAGTTCTCTATCAAATGCTAGGGATAGATCCAGAGGATGATACTGCACGCCAGCAGCTATTGTCTTATGCCATAGAGGATAATGACACGTCTGCTGTCGTGAGCATCTGTAAGCCTGCTGTGGACTATAAGGCAAAGTCTCCGGTGTACTATTACTATCTGGGAGTTGTTTACTTTCAGTTGGACAGGAAAGAAGAGGCTGTGGGAGTTTTGCAAGAAGGCATTGAACGTGTGAGAAATAGCGACAATAGCAACAAGGGAGATCTCTATACCAATATATATGCCATGCTTGGCGATATCTATCATGATCTGGATCAAGACGATAAGGCATTCCAAGCCTATGACTCATGTTTGGTTTACAAACAGAATGATGCCATGGTGCTCAACAACTATGCTTATTATTTGTCGCTCAATAAAAAAGATTTGCAGCGGGCGGAAGAGATGAGTCGTAAATCTAATGAAATAGAGCCAGATAATCCTACCTATCTCGACACTTATGCATGGGTGCTTTATCAGCTTAAGCGATATGAAGAAGCCAAGCAATACATGGATAGAGTGGTAGAATTGATGGATCCTAAAGAGTTGGAGAAAAGTCAAGATGTTCTTCAGCATATCAAGAAAATTAACAAAAAGGTAAAAAAGAAGAAATAATAATTACACTTCAATAAGATAAAAATGAAATTCGGAAATATTACTTCATTTGTAGCATTATTTCTTGTGCTCATGCTGGCATTGGTGTCATGCCGTTCTTCCAAAAAGAGCATGAAGGAGCAGCAAGATAAGACACAGCCGACAATAACTATCACAACACCAACAGAAAAAGAGAAAAAGCAGCAAGAGGAAAAGCATGGTGCAGCTGTTGGCGAAAACTTCACAGCTCAGGTGAGAGTTGCTATTACTCAGGGAGATAAGAATATTACAACCAATGGAACTTTGCGTATGCGCTATGATGAGGTCATTCAGATTATTCTTGTTGACCCACTGCTTGGAGTGGCAGAAGTGGGACGACTTGAGATTTCGCCAGACAACATCCTCGTGATAGACCGCATTAACAGGCGATATGTCAATGCTTCTTACGATGAGTTTACTGCACTTCAGGCACGCAACATCAATTTCGGCACCATTCAGGAATTGTTCTGGCGTGAAGTGCAGAAATCAGACGCATTGTCCTATACGCTTCCAGCCAAGACACCTATTCGTCTTGACCTTAAACTTTCCGGTAAGGGCAGCAGTTCTAATTGGACACCCCACACATCGGTGTCGGATAAGTATGTGAAAACAGATGCTAATCGTTTGTTCAGTAGCTTGTTAGGAAGGTGAAAAAAATACTTCTCATCATATTGTCTTTAGCTCTTCTGCTTCCTCTTTCTGCACAAAGCACAAAGAAGGCTTCTGTATCGTCTAAAAAAACTACGACAGCAAAAACTTCCACTCTAAAAAAGTCAACGGCTACTCAGAAAAAGACGGCAACGGTTCAGAAGAAGTCTACTACGACCCAGAAAAAGGCTACTGCTACCAAGAAGACTACAACAACACAGAAGAAGGCGGCTCCAAAGACGAAAGCGCAGTTGAAAAAGGAACAAGAGGCGACTCAAAAAGCGCGTAAACAGTCGCAAGCTCGTTTGGCTCAACTCAACAAGAATGTCAAGGCAAGTCTTGATAGTGTACTTGTACTTGACAATCAGATAGGTAGACAGCAACAATCAATAGATAGCCTAAACAAGGAAATTAGAACTCTTGAAGCAAGAATTGATACCCTCAATGCGCAGTTGAAGAAATTGCAGAAAGACTTGGAAGCCAAGAAACAGCGTTACGCCAAGGCGATGGTCTATATGCGCAAGAATCGTTCTGTACAAAACAAGCTCATGTTTGTTTTTTCGGCTGATAACTTTACTCAAATGATTCGTCGCCTTCGTTACATGCAAGAGTACTCCAAGTTTCAGAAGGCACAAGGCGAATTGCTGAAGGCAAAGCAGCTGGAAGTCAAGGAAAAACAGAATGAATTGCTTGCTGCTAAAGCTCGGAAAGAGCAGAATCTTCACGCTGTTGAACAGCAAAAGAAAGCGTTGCAAGGCATGAAAGAAAACTGTCAGACACAGGTGGCGTTCCTGAATAAGAATATTTCAACTGTTCGCAAGCAAATACAGGATTATCAGAAGAAGGAACAGGCGCTGAATGCTGAAATAGATCGCATTATAAAGGAAGAGATTGAAGCAGCTCGTCGTGCGGAGGAAGAGCGCAAGCGCAAGGCGGAGGCTGAAGCACGCGAGAAAGCCAAAAAGTTGGCAGAGGCAAAGGCTGCTGCAGAGCGAGCGCGTAAGGCTGCCGAAGCTGCCGAAGCTGCTCGTAAGAATGCCAAGACTGATGCCGAGAAGCAAAAGGCTAAAGCGGAAGCTGAGAAGACCAAGGCATTGCTCAAGGCTGCTGAAGAAGATGTGAAAGTGGCAACAAAAGAAGAAAAGGAGGAACGCAGGAAAGCCGAAGTGTGGAAAGAGGACTCCAGTGCAAATGAAAAGCTTTCAGGCACTTTTACGAAAAATAAGGGACGTTTGCCAATGCCTATCACTGGAAGTTATAATGTGATTGGCCATTATGGAAAATATACGGTGGCAGGTCTTAAGAACGTCACCCTTAACAATCGAGGCATAGACATTCGTGGACAGCAGGGATGTTCTGCTCGTTCCATTTTCGACGGGCAAGTAAGTTCTGTATTTCAGTATGCTGGTTTCTATACTGTTATGCTTCGTCATGGATCATACATCTCTGTCTATTCGGGTTTGTCGTCGGTTTCTGTAACCAAAGGGCAGAAAGTAAGCACACGTGAACCTCTTGGAAAAGTCGGCAAGAATGCAGATGGGAAATATGTTCTCCATTTCCAACTCCGTAATGGCAGTACAGGACTGAATCCTGAACTGTGGGTAAAATAAAGGGAATAAGAACTTTGAAATCAAATCGTTGTGCCCACAACGGTACATTGATATGCCCCATATCGAAAACGAATCGGTGTGGGGCATATCAATTGTGAGGTGTTAGAGTTAACGTGCAAATCCTTTAGCTTGTAGCCATAGGACAAATTGCTGACTCCATGCTTCGGTGGTGGTATTGCCTGTCTGCGGCATCAGTTGATAGGGACCAGATCCGTCGCCGTAAAGGTGTATTTCGGCATTGCCTCCTGCTTTCTTCCATTCGAGAAACAAGGCAAGCAGTCCTGCTGCCACATTGGGATGTTCAGCGCGGCTCATGATGAGTAGGGGAGGTGTAGGATTTGGTACGTTGACTTCAGCCAGTGCGGGTCCGAAGTTCGTACATAGGAAATTCGGTTTTTCAACAGCTTCGGTGGCTTGTACTGTTGCGGCAATGGCAACGCCTCCGCCTGCAGAGAATCCAAGGTAACCAACTTTTTGGACATCGATGTTCCAATCTTCAGCATGCTGTCGCACGAGCCGAATCGCAGCCTTGGCATCGTCTGCCGCCAATTGTAGGATAGAGTCGCCTGCTGCATAGTGCAGTGGGTTAGCATCTGCTTTGGGGAATTGTTCAAATCCAGTCACATCAACGGTGGGTGGCATTTTCAAGCCTCGCGGTATGCTGGTGTTGTTGAGGTGGTACTTGAGACCGATGGCTGCAATTCCTCTTTCGTTAAGGAACTTTGCCATCTTTTCCACGTCGCTTCCCCAGGAAAGTGCTCTCAGTGCACCGCCGGGACAAAGGATAACGGCACATCCATTGGCTTTGTCGGCATCGGGGAGGTAAACTTCGATGGCGGGCTTGACGACATCAGTGAGGACTTTGTCTCCATTGTACTCGGACATTTTCTCGGTGTCGTTAGTCACAGGTTTGCTGACAGGCAGAAGGTATGTTTTTTGTGCTGCTGTTTGAATGTAGCAGGAGACTGTCAGCATAAGGGTTAAAGTGAGATGCTTCATCATATGTCAGATGATGTGTTACTCTTCTATACCAGTCGCCTTTCCTTTGATGGTCAGTTCGATGCCATTGGGCTTGATTTTGATGAGGTCTTTTTTGTAGAGGTCTCCAATGGCTTGCTTGAAGACTTTCTTGCTGACTCCAAACATGGAGTAAATCTCATCGGCGGGCGATTTGTCGTGATAGGGAGAAAATCCGTTGGAGGAAAGTTTGAGGTGCTCGAAGAGACGGGTGGAAAAATCGCCAATGAGGACACGACGGTCGGCAGGTGTATCTCGGTGCTCATAGTCCATGGGTTGTCCTGCAATGGCTTTCTGGAACTTTTCAATCTTGCTGGAGCAAACGATACGATAGGTTTTGTCGTCGATGTAGCAATAGACTTGATAGCGTTGTCCTCGTTGCATACGCACTTTCTGTTCGCGGAAAGGGCAGAAGAGGTCTTTCATGAGGCCCCAGTTGAGATAGGCTCCATATTCATTTGTCCATGTGCATTCCAAGTAGGCAAACTGTCCTACTTCGATGAGTGGTTGCTCAGTGGTGGCAACGAGACGTTCCTCTTGGTCGAGATAAAGGAACACGTCAAGGATGTCGCCAATTTGGGTGCCCTGTGGCACATAACGCTTAGGCAGCAGAATGTCGCCAATCTCGCCGCCTTCAAGATAGACTCCATGGTCTTTCTTACGCAGGACTTTCAGTTGATTCCTCTTGCCCAATAGCAGGGTCTTCTGTGGTCCGCTGTTCGTTGTCTGTTGTCTGTTGTCCGTTGTCATGATGAATGAGTCCGTCTTTGATGTAAATAGTTCTGTCTGTTATCTGTGAAAGTGTTTCGTCATGGGTGACGATGATGAAAGTCTGTCCGAATTTATCTCGTAAGTCGAAGAATAGCTGATGGAGCTCTTCTTTGTTCTTCGAGTCGAGCGATCCTGATGGCTCGTCGGCGAGGATGATGGATGGGTTGTTGATGAGTGCTCTAGCCACGGCAACTCGTTGTCTTTCTCCACCCGATAGTTCTGCTGGTTTGTGGCTGGCGCGGTCGGTTAGTCCGAGATAGTCAAGCAGTTCTTGGGCGCGTTCTTTGGCCTGCTTTTTGCTTTGTCCTGCAATAAGGGCTGGAATACAAATGTTTTCAAGCGCTGTGAACTCAGGAAGGAGTTGGTGAAATTGGAACACGAAACCTAACTGCTGATTACGGAATTTGGCAAGTTCTTTGTCTTTGAGTTGGGTAACATCGGTACCATCTATGGTGATTGTACCTGTGTCAGGCGTGTCGAGAGTTCCCATGATTTGCAGCAGGGTTGTTTTTCCTGCTCCAGAGGGACCTACAATACTGACCACCTCGCCTTTGCCGATGGTGAGGTCAATGCCTTTGAGGACTTGTAGGGAACCGAAGGTTTTGGTGATGTTCTGAAGAGTTATCATGGTGATATTTCTGATTCTGATGAAGGTGGCTGTTATAAGGTGTCAGGAGTCGTTCTGCTGTGGCAGATGTGTTGCTGATTATCCCATTTCTCCAATCCATTTGCTTAGCCATTTCCCGATGCGGGTCGAACTGGTTGGAGTATCGTGGTGATGTGGGTCGATAAAATCGTATATTTCGTTATTTTCTTCTTGCTGATCTGGATAGACAAGCATGAGGCTGTAGTCCGCAAAGTCGGTCTGTAGTTGCTGAGGCAGTTTTTCAAAGGCTTTTTGGTAAGAAATACTGCCTCGACGTGCTGTGACTACAACGAACAGTTGGTCGTGTGTGAGTTCATGTCGGAGGGCTGGAAAATCAGTCCAAGATTCCAGTATTTCGTAATCTGTCCGTACATTTTTGTGACGTTCTCGCATGTAGCGCAGAATGAGATGGTTTGTGGTTTCGGAAGCGTAGAATACGGCTTGGCATCCGAGGTCTGCTGACATACGGGCTATACGGTTGATCCAGCGATAGAATCCTTTTTCGTATTCGGCTTTTTCAGGCACTGCAATAACGATTTTCTGGATAGTGTTGGCTGGTATGTTCATGTTGACGATGATGAGTTGCCGAGACATTCCGTCAATAAGCCCTTGAGCGAATTGGCCAAGGAACGAGTCGTCTTCCCGGCTTTTCTCGTGTAAGCCAATAATCAACTCGCTGGCATCGTTTTCGCGGAGCGCATGGATTGTAGCGGTGACAAAATTGACGGCAAGGCGTGCCTGTGTCTGGACGGGCACATCGGCGGCCGTAGCATATTGGGTGGCCAACCCGAGACATTCACGGCTATGGGCTTGCGTCTTATCGCTGAGGTCAGCGTCGTTGATAATGTTGAGGCAAATGAGACCACGGTTAAGTTGCTGGTTGCGCATCATGAAGGCAGTTGTCATCAATGTACCAATATTATTGGTATTGCTGACAGGAATCAGTATCTTCTCGTCGTCAAGAGCTGTACTGTCTCGTCTTTCGGTTTTGTTGACTCCTTCGTTTTCTACTTTGAGTTTCTTGGCGGCTTGGTCTGTGGCGATGGAGCTGATGATGCAGGAAATGAGAATCATCATGACTACTCCGTCAAGCACAGCACTGTCCATGAGCGAGACTCCTGGCGACACTTCAAGGTTGACGCCTACCATTACCATGGCTAGAGCGCCTGCCGCATGAGCTTCGGTGAGCCCAAACATCATGACACCTTCGTTGTGGGTCATATGGAAAAGCTTGCGGCTGAGTAATGCGGCAAGGTATTTGGAGAGTGTGCCAGCAACCACCATGACAATGACCACCATGACTGCTTCTGTTTCCTGAAACATGGGGGCAACATTCACCAGCATGCCTACGCCGATGAGGAAGTAGGGGATGAAGAGTGCATTGCCGATGAACTCGATGCGGTTCATGAGTGGCGAAGTGTTAGGAACGAATCGGTTGAGAACCAAGCCTGCCAGAAAAGCGCCCAGAATTCCTTCAAGACCACAAAGTTCGGCTGTTGCTGCCGAGAAGAGCACCACGGCCAACGTGAATGTGAACTGTATGATAGGTTCGCTGTATTTGCGGAAAAAGATACGGAGTATTTTAGGCAATAGGACGAACATGCCTAAGATATATACGAAAAACTTGATGGCAAATTTCCCCCAGAACCAGACATCGTTGCTGCCCTTGAAAGTTCCAGAAATTCCTGCAAGAAAAAGCAGGGCGAACAGCAAGGCAAGCATTGTTGCTGCTATTGAGATGACAACAGCTGGTGCTTTGCTTAATCCATAGCGCCCGACGATAGGATAGGCGACAAGTGTGTGGGATGCAAAGATACACGCTAGCAGCAGCGATGCAGGAATGCTGTAATTCAGGAGATTATATCCGGAAACGAAACCGAAGCCAAATGGTATTATCGTAGTGATGATGCCGAAAATGATGCCCTTGGTGCGGTTCTGTTTCAGGTTCTGA
Organism: uncultured Bacteroidaceae bacterium; assembly: GCA_904501945.1. Classification (GTDB taxonomy): domain Bacteria; phylum Bacteroidota; class Bacteroidia; order Bacteroidales; family Bacteroidaceae; genus Minthosoma. Next base: position 17,197 of record CAJGCU010000009.1, on the reverse strand, counting down.
AGATCCATCTCTAGACCTGCAAGGAACATGATGAAGTAGATGCCTACCTTTCCGAAAAGTTCAAAAGATGCATCTCTTTCGAGTAGGTTGAATCCGTGCTTGCCTATCAGTACACCTGCCAAAATCATTCCGATGAGATGAGGAATGTGTAGTTTGCTGAAAATCATGGGGGCAAACAATATCACGCAGAGTACAAGGAGGAATATCCAAGTAGGGTCGGTGATGGGTAAATGCAGGTATGTGGTGATTGCGTCCAAAATGATAGGTTGAAGTGTCCGATTCCGTTAATTTGTGCCGTAAAAGGCACTGTTTTTGTGCAAAGATACGCTTTTTCCGTCATTCTCCTTTCTATTTTCTATATAAAAGTTGTAATTTTGTAGCGTTTTTAATGAATTGGAAAAACAAAAAGGTAAAAGATAATAAGATGAAAGTAGCTATTGTCGGCGCGAGTGGCGCTGTAGGACAGGAATTGCTTCGTGTTCTTGATGAGAGAAATTTCCCAGTAGATGAACTTGTGCTTTTCGGCTCACCTCGTAGCGCGGGTACAAAGTACACATTCCGCGGTAAGGAGTATGAAGTGCAGTTGCTGAAACATGGCGATGACTTCAAAGGAGTGGACATTGCGTTCACGTCAGCTGGTGCAGGCACTTCAAAGGAGTTTGCCGAAGATATCACTAAGTATGGCGCGGTGATGATTGACAACTCTAGCGCATTCCGTATGGACGAAGATGTGCCATTGGTTGTGCCTGAGTGCAATGCAGCAGACGCTCTCAATCGTCCTCGTGGTATTATTGCTAATCCTAACTGTACTACCATCATGATGGTGGTTGTGCTTCAGCCTATCGAAAAGTTGAGCCACATCAAGCGTATTCACGTGGCAAGCTATCAGAGTGCATCTGGTGCTGGCGCAGCAGCAATGGCTGAGCTTCAGCAGCAGTACAAAGAACTAGTAGAGGGTAAGGAGCCTACAGTGAACAAGTTTGCTTATCAGTTGGCATACAATGTGATACCACAGATTGACGTGTTCCAAGATAATGGCTATACGAAAGAAGAAATGAAGATGTTTAACGAGACGAAGAAAATCATGCATACAGACGCTTGCTGCTCTGCCATGTGTGTACGCATTTCTTCACTACGTGCTCACTCTGAGGCTGTTTGGGTAGAGACAGAGCAACCAATTGCTGTAGAAGACGCACAGGCTGCTATTGCTGCTGCAGAAGGTGTGACACTTGTCGATGATCCAAAGACTCAAAAATACCCAATGCCGCTCTTCGTAGCAGGAAAGGACGATATCTATGTGGGTCGTGTACGTAAGGACATTGCCAATGAGAACGGTCTGACCTTCTGGCTCTCAGGTGACCAAATTAAGAAGGGTGCAGCATTGAACGCTGTGCAGATTGCTGAATATCTTATCAAGGTTGGTGACGTGAAGTAACATCAATTTTGTTTTGGATACATATTTATATATCAATTAAAGAAGCGGCTGAATCAAGACTGATTCAGCCGCTTCTTTGTGTAGTGTTTATCGAATTCTCTATTTGAGAATAGTGATTCTTGACGAAAATTTAGTGCCAAGTAGAATTATTGTTCCCCTTGTACTTGTAGATACGTGCCAGCTTCACGTCGAAAGTCAGTGCTGAGTAACCAGGAATGCCCGTTGTGGTACTTGTTATCTCGCCATAGCCTAAATAATAAGGAATGACAATCTTCCAACGGTCACCCTCTACCATATGCATGAGGGCTGTAGAGAAACCTATAATATTTTCATTTACGGCCATCAGAGCAGGTACGTCTGTTGCTTCGTTAAACTCATAGGTACTATAGCTTTTGCCGAAGATGTGGCCTTGTGGATAGGATAGCGAGGGAATAAGGCGACCCATATAGTGTACACGTACAGAGTCCGTGTACAGCGGGCTAGTCTTTCCAGTTCCCTTTTCCATCTTTTGGATGTAGATGTAGTGGTTGTTGTTCGGGTAGAGGCTTTCTACTGAGTCAACGAGGTTAAAAGCCACCATCTTGCTCCATCCGCCAATGCCGGCATCCGCTAGTTGGGCGACAGAGTCCACGTATTGCTGGTTGCGCACCTTCCAGTTGTCGTACTCGCCGGTTTCCTCGTTTTCTTGGCATGAAGCTAGAGCGAGGACAGCCACGAGCAACGATAAGGAGTAGAATAGTTTCTTCATTATTTCAGATTTTTGAGCAGGCTGGTGAGTGACACCTGATCTTCTATGATGCTACGCAGGTCGCTGATGTTCACGCGCTCTTGCTTCATGGTGTCGCGATAGCGAAGTGTCACCGTGTTGTCTTCTAGCGTTTGGTTGTCTACCGTCACGCAGAAAGGTGTTCCGATAGCATCCTGACGGCGATAGCGCTTGCCAATCTGGTCTTTCTCCTCATATTTGCAGTTGAAGTGGAACTTGAGGCTGTCGATAATCTCGCGTGCCTTTTCTGGCAGTCCGTCTTTCTTGGTGAGTGGGAACACGGCCAGTTTGACTGGTGCAAGCGCAGCAGGGAGACGGAGCACGGTGCGTGTCTGTCCGTCTTCGAGCTTCTCCTCGCAGTAGCTGTGGCACATGATAGAGAGGAACATGCGGTCAACACCGATAGAAGTCTCGATCACGTACGGTGTGTAAGATGTATTGTCTTCTGGATCAAAATATTCAATCTTCTTGCCTGAGAATTTAGCATGCTGTGACAGGTCAAAGTCGGTACGTGAGTGAATGCCCTCTACCTCCTTGAAGCCGAATGGAAGCTTGAATTCCACGTCTGTTGCAGCGTTGGCGTAGTGAGCCAGCTTGTCGTGGTCGTGGAAACGGTAGTTCTCAGCACCGAATCCAAGTGCCTGATGCCAAGCCATGCGACGCTTCTTCCACTCGTCAAACCACTGCAGCTCTGTGCCAGGTTTTACGAAGAACTGCATCTCCATCTGCTCAAACTCTCTCATGCGGAAAATGAACTGACGAGCCACAATCTCATTGCGGAAAGCCTTGCCAATCTGGGCAATACCAAAAGGTACCTTCATGCGTCCAGTCTTCTGCACATTCAGATAGTTTACAAAGATTCCCTGAGCTGTTTCTGGACGCAGGTAGATAGTTGAAGCTCCTTCAGCAGCTGCACCCATCTCTGTCTTGAACATCAGATTGAACTGGCGTACGTCTGTCCAGTTGCGAGTGCCCGACAGAGGACACACGATCTCCTCGTCCAAGATAATCTGTTTCATGCCTTCGAGGTCGATGCCTCCTTCGGCATTCATTACCTCCTGATAGCGCTGATGCAAAGCGTCGCGCTTAGCCTGCTCCTCAAGCACGCGAGGTGAAGTGGCGCGATACTGCGCCTCGTCAAAGGAGTCGCCGAAACGCTTCTTCGCCTTAGCTACTTCCTTCTCAATCTTGTCTTCGTACTTGGCAATCTGCTCCTCGATGAGCACGTCAGCACGATAGCGCTTCTTTGAGTCGCGGTTGTCAATCAGAGGGTCATTAAACGCATCCACATGGCCTGATGCCTTCCAAATTGTTGGGTGCATGAAGATAGCAGAGTCTATGCCTACTATGTTCTCATGCAGCAGTACCATGTACTGCCACCAGTACTGCTTGATATTGTTTTTCAGTTCAACGCCGTTCTGTCCATAGTCATATACGGCGCCGAGTCCGTCGTAAATCTCTGATGATGGGAATACGAATCCGTATTCCTTGCAGTGGCTAACCACTTTCTTGAAAATGTCTTCTTGTTGTGCCATTTATGTTGTTCTTTTAATTCTAATCATGTATTTATCGTGCAAAGGTACGATTTTCTCCCTAAAAAGCCGTCCTTTACTTATAAAATAATGTGAAAGAGGTGAAAATAGCGTGTTCTTGCACGCACTTTAGTGGAGAACAGCTGAAAATATTCGTTCTTTTCTTATTGCTTCCTGATGAGATGGAATAAAGGTAGTTGCGGAATGTCTGAATAGGTGCACTCGCTACCTCAAAAGAGGTGAGAGTCTCATCTATGGTACACGTGAGAGTCTCACCTATGGTATAGGTAAGAGTCTCACCTCTTTTGAGGTAAAAAAGGAGGGTTTTCAAGGTCCTGTTTCATGTCCTCGTTTGACAGGTGGCAAATGGTGGAGATAGGGCTGAATGGATTGGGTTTTTTGTGCTTTCTTTTGCCTTTTGTCAAACAAAACGAGGACGAAATGGCGGGAAAAGATGCTTTTTCTTGCAGCCTTCTGCTTTTTCTTGCTTTCTGCTGAGGTTCAAAGCATAAAAAAAACTATCTTTGTTTTTCTAAAAACGGAAAGAGGATGAAGAATCAAGCGAACATAAATGATGCCGTGGATTTGCTGAAACGGCTGATAGCCACGCCGAGTGTGAGCCGTGATGAGGCGGCTGCAGCAGATGTGATGGAGGGTTATATGCAGGAAAAGGGACTGTCGCCCCAGCGAAGCGGCAACAACTTGTGGTGCATGAGCGATGGCTTCGATGCAGAGAATCCGACTATTTTGCTGAATGCTCATATTGACACAGTAAAACCTGTGGCTGGCTGGCAGCATGACCCTTTCACTCCTGTGGTCGAGGACGGCAAACTTTACGGATTGGGAAGTAACGACTGCGGTGGTGGCTTGATGGCGCTTTTGCAGGCATTCATGATTCTGTGTACAGAGAAAAATCCTTTTAATTTGGTCTATCTTGCCTCTTGTGAAGAAGAAGTCAGCGGCAAGAACGGCATTGAAAGCGTTCTGTCTCTCCTGCCCAAGATTGACTTTGCCATAGTGGGCGAACCGACAGGCATGCAGCCAGCCATCGCCGAGAAAGGGCTGATGGTGATAGATGCCACTGCTCACGGCAAGGCAGGGCATGCGGCGCGCAATGAGGGCGACAACGCCATCTATCATGCGATAAAGGACATTCAGTGGTTGGCGGAGTGGCAATTTCCCAAGCAGACGGATCTGCTGGGTCCAGTAAAGCAGACGGTTACCATCATCAATGCTGGAACGCAGCACAATGTGATTCCCGATGCTTGTACTTTCACCATTGATGTACGTTCTAACGAGTGCTACACGAACGAAGAAATCTTTGCTTTCTTTCAAGAACATCTCACGTCGGAACTGAAAGCACGTTCGTTTCGTCTGTCTTCTTCTTCCATCCCGATGGAGCACTCGTTTGTTCAGGCTTGCATCCGTGAAGGTCTCACACCGTTTGGATCTCCTACGTTGAGTGACCAGGCTCTGATGCGTTTCCCTTCACTCAAGCTTGGACCAGGCGAATCGTCTCGTTCCCATACTGCTGATGAATACATAAAAATCAGCGAGATAGATGATGCTATCTCGCTGTATGTAAAGCTGCTCAGAAACATGACGGCTTGAAACAGCGATGCCGTGTCCTTAAGCGTAGCTGTGCATTCCCCCCAGCAGATAGTTGACACCCAGATAGGTCATCAGCACAGAGGCGAAGGCTATGAAGCAATAGAGATTGAACAGACCGGGGCGTGAAAAAGCTGCCATCGACTTGTTGTGAAGCGGGAAACTGTAGATGAACAGCGTGATGAGCGCCCAAGTCTCCTTAGGGTCCCAGCTCCAATAGGCTCCCCACGACTGGTTTGCCCACACGGCGCCGATGAAGATGCCTAGCGCAAGCAGCAGCAGGGCAGGATAGAGCAGCAGCCTGTTGACCAGACTCAGCATGAACTCAGGGTTCTTGGTAGGTGCTACCACGCCTCTTTTGCGCAGCAGGGCGATGAGGCAAGCCGTTCCCCCATTGAGCGCCATGATGGCCAGCAGCACATAAGAAATCATGATGACCACGACATGGATGCTCAGAAGCGGCGAGGACAGGACAGGCATGAGCGGCGTCACGGCAGGGTTACTGTCTCCCATCATGGCCACGAGGATGGTCAGTCCGCAAAGAATCAGCCCGAAAGGTTGAACCAACGGCATTTTCTGCTGGAAGGCCACACCGCCGAAAGCAGCGAAAAGCCCCATTAGCAGCATCGTCTCAAAGCCATTGGTGAAAGGAGCGTATCCCCCAATATATCCGCGCAGCGACAGCAACGTCAGCAGCCAGCAGCCGACCAATGCCAGCGTGAGGCTCTGCCCGATGACGCACCAGCGTGGAAGGCGTCTGTCAGCGATGAGACTGCGCAGCGACAGAAAGTAGAAACAGAAACCCATGATGAGGCAGACGATGGCGACAGGTCGGGTGTGCGCAATCTTGTTGTAGAGTAGCTCCGCCTCAAACCTCAAAGGGGGTGGCAGCGCATGGGCAGCAGCTTTCTCCTCTTGATATTCCTTTATTTTAGTCAGCGTATTGTTTGCTTCGATGTTTCTGCCGTTTTGCAGACATTGAGCCACGTAGTCCATGCATCCCAAGATGAAGCGTTTGTCGTCAACGGGCATCTGCATGGGCAAGTCATCCATCCACGAGTACCATTGAGTCGTTTCTCCTCCGTCGTCGGAGTAGGGGAATATCAGCAAGCTTCTGCCCGTGAACATGAGACCAGCCAGCTTGCATTTCTCGTTAGTCTCCTGCCAGGTTCTGTTCCGCTCATCAGACTGAACGGCATCCAGTTTGTAGCCATTTGTGTCGTAGAAGTCGGTTAGTCTTGCGTATTCTCCCTGCAAGCCCAGCAACTGCTGCATTCCCTCGTCCTTCACCCGAATCATAGGCTCGTTTTTCCATTCGTCATAGTAAAAGAGCCATCCCGTCAGCACCTGTTCCGCCGTCAGTCCCTTGTAGGAAGGTTTTCCGTAAAGTTTCACGCAGAAGTTTCGTGCCAGCGTCTGCATGGGCTGGACACGTCCATTGTGATATACATACAGTTGCCCAAAAGTTTTTGCCACTCCACGCTGCAACGTCTCGGGTTCTGATGCTGCAGTGAACTGTGCTGTGCCAAGAAGTATCGCTGTTGTCAGCGCCCCCCTTTGCCATGCCTTGTGTGTTAGCGCTTGCCTGAATCCGCTTTGCTTCTGGAAAAAGAAGAGGATGATGCCTATCAGCAGCAAGGTGTACCCCGTATAGGTGATTCCAATGCCCCATGGGTCGTGGTTGACAGTCAACACAGAGTAGTCGCTGCCCATAGCTTTCTGGTAGAAGCGCCATCCGTCATGTACCAGAATCTGATTCATCGAGATGCGCCCCTCCGTGCTCGTCCCCTCCTCATCCGTGATTTCCACAAGGCTCACATAGTCCATGGGTGTCTGAGTGCCAGGGTAATATGCGGTGCTGTTGCTGAGCAGCTTGATGCCGAAGGGGAAATGCCCAATGTTGCCGTCAGATTCGGTGAATGTGTTCAGGCTTTCGTCGCCGCTTGTCAGCTCCACTTGCCCCGTGACAGCCGTGAGATGCGTGGTAAGCGCACCGCACAGCATGCCAATCAACGCCAGATGAATCAGTACCCCACCATAGCCCATACGTCGCCGCCCTCTCCAGACGAGAACGGCTGATGCTATGGCGCACACTCCCCACAGCACAAGCACCCATGGTGCAGTGTAGAAGCAGTTTCGTGCCACCTCCGTCCCCCAGAGATGCTCGGCGATTGAGGCAGCCATCAAAACCAAGGTAATGATAGCCAGTGTGCCAAAGGACATTATTTTGAGTGACTTCATACAGCTACAAATCTATATTCAAGAACAAATATACGACAATGTTTTGGAAATAAGAACGATGATTGGAGAAAAAGATACGAAAACTCTGCCTGTTGCTGGATAAGACCTGTCAGCAACGGGCAGAGTTGATAGATGGGTGCCTTAAATGGCATCTACAAAGGCGCAGGACATTTTCACCTTGTGCCTCTTTTCTTCTAGAGGAGGGCAGGGCAAGTGGTCGCAAACACACACCGTGCAGACTAGGTTTCAGACACCGTGCGCATAATAACACGAACACCCTGTGCCTATTATTTCCGACACGGGCGGCATGTCTGAGTATCAACGCTTTGGAATTTTGGAGGGAAAAGGGCACAAAAAGCGTACCCGAGGGGTGCGATGCGGAGCACCCCTCGGGTACGACACGTTATCTAAAACGTCAGTTCGATATAAAGAGCCGCTTTGCGAGGCACTACAAAAACATATCTTTGTTATACCGAACTCACGTGAATTTTACTTGCGGGAAACGTTTGCGGATGGCTTCTTTTTCTTGTTCTGAAAGTTTTCCAGAGATACTGAACTCTTGGATGATGAGCTGGTCCATCCAATCAGGCAGTACGACCGCATCGGTGAATCGAAGGTCTAGCCTGCGGATGTGCTTCAGTTTGGCAAGGATTTCTGGCACTTCCTTCACACGGATGCTGATGCCTAAATCTTTGTTTCTTTCACGCAAGTCCTGAAGTATGGCTTCGTCTTTGTCTGCTGCACGGGCGAACCACCCGATTTTTGGTGTTATCGTATAAGTAATGGAGTCAAGCTCGTAGCCGACAAAGCCTGCCCACAGCTCCATGGGTGTTTCGCTGACGACTTCTCCTGTGATAGCATCAACCTGAAGATATTTGAAACTAACACGCACCCGCTCTGTTGGCATATCATGGGTGTAGGGCGTCTTGTCTAAAGTCTTTCCGCTTTCGTCGGGGAAGAGCTTGAGCAGCCAGCCGTCAATCTCGGTCGGTTTCTCATTGATGCATCCTCCGCCTTGTAGCTCGTTCAGGCGCTCCTTCTTGATGATGGATTGCCAAAACGCTTGATTGGGATTCCATTTGGCTGCTTGAACAAACTCGGTCAGGATGGGCTCGAGGTCTTCTATCCATCCGTCCATGCCGTATCCTTTCAGTTTTCTTGTCTTGTCGAGCACATGCTGCCAGTCTTTGGGAGTGCCTTTCAGTGTGATGGTGGGGATGCCGCAGGACATGTATAGTACAACGTATTTGAAATAAGATTGCACGCTTTCCATCAGGGTGATTTCTGAAGCAAGGCGTTCGGCCTGACTCGTAGTGGAGAAGTCGGCTGTCATCGTCTTTGCAATGCCTTTTTTTGTATGTTTTTCTATTTGTGAGGCGAATCCATCGAGGATTTTAGACCAGTCGGCCTTCTCTGATAGCAGATCCTGTTCTGATTCTACCACTAAATCTATTTTCCCTGTGTGATCTACGAGCCGATTGCGGACTTCCTCGGGATGGGCATTCACATAGCGGGCGAATCCCTGGCTGATGATGAGCCATACCATATCGGGTGACAGCGCAACGGAGTAATGGTTGGCGTAGGCTTGCAGAATGCAATGGTAGAACGCATCTTTTGTGCTGCTTATGAGGCGGTCGTCTGCAAAGCTGCTGGCGATGATTTGGTAGTCCTCTACAGGGATTTCTTCATCCCTCAGGATGAATTGGGCGATTTTTGTTCCGCTGTGATAGTAAAGATGCTCGGTGTTGGGAGCAGGAAGGTTCTCGTCAACAACGAAGGTGATGCTTTCTTTGGAGCGGTCAACGATTTGACTGTGTTTCTGTGCCTGCACTGTCATGGCGACGAGCAACAGGAGCAATAAGGTACTGATGTTCTTTTTCATAATAAGGTGTGTTATCAGATGTTTATAATTTTTTAGTCTTTTGTGTAGTAGCTGGAGATGTCGTCGAATGCGGTGCCATGGGTTATTCGTTCCAGTATTTCGTAGTCGGTTCGGTAGTCTTGGCGTATCTCTATGGCAATGAGGTCTGGGGATAGCCAGGTGATTTTGTTTTCGTTCTGTCCTACCTTGAAGACTTTTTTGTTGTAGGGATTGGGAGAGGGGAAGAGGGAACCTGTGTTGCGGCTGATGGCTACGATGTGGTGAGGGGTGAAGATGGTGTAGGCTCTGACTATGGGGTTTTCTCTGATGCGTTTCAGCTCTTTCTTCGTGTTGCGCAGTTCGTCCATCATGCCAATCAGTCGCCATGTGCCGATGAGTGGGTTCTTGGGGTCGTGGGCAGATGGTTCCATGAGTGCATCGAAGATTTTCTTGCCGTTCTCGGAGTATTGTCCTGACTCATAGTACTCGGTGCACCAGTCGTTGTGGGGAAAGTAGAGATGACCTGGGGTGTCGCTCCACCATTTCAGCGTAAAGTGCTTGGCGTTGCTGTCGAAGATGCGTGTGGCGGTGGCGAGATGGGCATCAGGTGTCTCGCCTGTGTAGTTGAGTGCGGTGTTGTCGGTCTTGCCTATGGTGAAACGATTGCCCTGTACGTTGAGCATGAGCGTTACGCTGTCTGTACATATCTTATATTGGTCGAACGGTCCTTGGATGAGGTTGCCATGTTTGTCGCGCATGTATGTGAGTTTATACACTCCGCGAGGGTTTTCCGTTTCTTCGGAGGGGTAGGGTGCAATCTCGTGCTGGGAGGTTCTTTCTTGCAGGGCGGAATCTGGCAGCTCTTGGGCATGACAATAGAGGGGGCTGATGGTAGCAACGAGGGCTGCTGAAAGTAGTGTGAGGCTTGTTTTTATCATGTGATTTTTTTGTTGGATAATTTCTTGGCGCAAAAGTATAAGAATGGCATGAATTTGCCAAGAAAATGAGTTCACAAAAAGTTCACATTTTATTTGAGGAGTGAAAAATAGTTCACAAAAAGTTCACAAACTTATTGTAAGTGATTGATACAAATGTGATTATAAAGATAAGATAAATTTGTCCCAATCTTTGGCGGTTCCTTCTCCGTTGAAGACTTTTTGTTGCATTCGGAGACGGTTTTGGGAGACAGCACTGGGGCCCATGGCCATCAATTTCGCAATGTCGGAAGGCGAAACTTCCATTTTAATGAGCATACAGATGCGGTATTCTGTGTCGGAAAAATGATAAGAAGAAAAAAGTTTTTCCTTAAAGTTAGGAAAGACAAACAATAGCCGCTTCTCTACAGACTTCCAGTCGGCATTCTTTAATACCTTATTATTAATAATGTGTGTTTCCAGAAGTTGGCTGACTTCTTTGTCATAGAATTTGCGTTTGTTTTGGGATGAAGGTACAAATTCAGTCTTCCTTTCTTCTTTTCGTCGCATTCGCTGATTGTGCAGATGGAATGCGGCCCATGTGGCTGCAGCAATAGCAAGCAAGGCAATGATACTTATTGTCCAGATGAAGAATTGTTCTTGCGAGTTCTTCTTTTCCAACTGGATATTTCTGTCATTTAACAGTTGGTTTTTAATTTGTGTATTCAAGTTTTGAATACGAAGCATTATTCCTGCTTTCGATGCCGCTTGTAAACTTGTGTCTTTTTGCATTTCTATAGCTGCTGCAATGTCTTCTGTGCAGTATCTCATGCCCACTGTGTCATCTATCTCCTGGCAGTAGAAGCGCGCCAGTTGCAGCGTGCTGATAGCTTCTTCAAAAAGTCCGTTGCGCAGATAGATATTGCTCATCTGTGCATAGATGCGGATTTTAAGAGTCTTGGTGATGTGGGTGCTGTCAACGAGCAATGCTTTCTGAAAATAAAAGAGTGCTTTCTCTCCGTTTTGCATGTCGGAGTTTGCGCGTCCCACATAGTAGTAGGCTTCTGGTAAATGTCCGTTTTCAGGATGCTGTTCGAAGTATTCAGCTACATGGCAAATGAGTGAGTCGGACGTGTGTTTAATGAATGCCTTATCATTTGCTTTTACGGTAAGCAGCTGATAGTAGGCTTTCTCGTCTTCTGTCGCGCTTTCCATTTCGTCACTCATGTTTATAAGCATCTGTCTTGCACTGTCTGCATTTGTAAGAGTCAGATGGTTGATGTCGGTAAGAATGCGTTCATGCTGACTACCGCTATTGCAGCAGGTAGTCAGCATGAGCATGAGTGTAAGGATAAATGCGACTTGTCTCATTGTCCTTTTGTATAGATGGAATTTTATCGTTCGATGGTCTGCGCGCGGTCAGGGCCAACACTGACAATCGTGATAGGTGTTTCCAGTTCTTTCTCTAAGAAGGCGATATAGTCTGAAAATGCCTTAGGGAATTCAGCTTCGCAGGTCATCTTTGTGAGGTCTGTTTTCCATCCCGGGAGCTCTGTATAAACAGGCTCGATAAGACCGTCGCTGATGTCGTAAGGGAAGTCGCGTGTGATGCTTCCATCTTTCAGTTTGTAAGCTGTACAAGCCTTGATGGTCTCGAAACTGTCGAGCACATCGCTCTTCATCATGATAAGTTTGGTTACGCCGCTAACCATGATGGCATAGCGAAGAGCTACGAGGTCAATCCAACCGCAACGGCGTTCGCGTCCAGTTACAGCACCATACTCATGACCGATGTCACGCATTTTCTGGCCCGTTTCATCGAACAGTTCTGTTGGGAAAGGACCTGCACCAACGCGAGTACAGTAGGCTTTGATAATACCGAAAACGTCACCTATCTTGTTTGGACCGATACCCAAACCAATACATGCTCCAGCGCAAATGGTGTTAGATGAAGTAACGAATGGGTAAGAGCCGAAGTCTATATCGAGCATTGTGCCTTGTGCGCCTTCGCAGAGTACAGACTTGCCATCCTTGAGAATATTGTTGATCTCGTGCTCTGAATCAACCAGCGTAAACTGCTTGAGGTAATCGATACCTTCTAGCCATTTTTTCTCTACTTCTGTTATGTCGTAATCGGTATAGTTCAGGCTTCTAAGTGTTTCTTCGTGACGTGCTTTGTGTGCTGCATATTTTTCATCGAATCCATCGAGAATATCGCCAACGCGAAGACCATTGCGGCTTGTTTTGTCAGTGTAAGTAGGGCCAATACCTTTACCTGTTGTCCCAACTTTATCTTTGCCTTTTGCTGCTTCGTAAGCGGCATCAAGAAGACGGTGAGTTGGCATGATGAGATGAGCCTTCTTTGAGATGTGAAGGCGTGTCTTCAGTTCGTGGCCAGACTTTTCCAAATCTTTTGCCTCGTCCATGAACAAGTCCGGAGCAAGTACTACGCCATTACCAATGATGTTGATTTTGTCACCTTGGAAAATACCTGATGGAATGGAACGAAGGACATATTTCTGTCCTTCAAATTCGAGTGTGTGTCCAGCATTAGGGCCTCCTTGAAAACGAGCTATCACATCATAGCGTGGAGTGAGTACATCTACTACTTTCCCTTTTCCTTCGTCTCCCCACTGAAGACCTAAAAGAACATCTGCTTTCATTTTTTCTATAATTGTTTGGTTTCTAAATTCGTATGTTTGTCAATCTTTATTTGAACCATTCTGCAATTTTAGACAGTTCTTCATCTATTCGTGCAAATCTCAGCTCTTCTCTACTCATGTTTGCCAGCTTTTCTTTTTCCATCTTCTTTTTCAAGCGAGCAAGTTTGGCTTGGCATATATTGCAGATTCCATAAATATATGTGTTTGAGCGTAACTTCTTGAATCTTGGAGTTTTGGCTTTTGATGTGACTTCTTCTATGGCACTGTCGTGCAAGTCCCAAATTTTATTGCATCCAGTACATATGTAATGGTGGTGGTCAGGACTGTCATAAGCATATTCATACAACATTGTACCATCAATTTGGTGTCCATATAGAAGCCCGCATTCAACAAATAAAGCTAATGTGCTGTACATTGTTCCGCGGCTTACGTGGAAGTTGCTTGGCATCATCGCGAGGATTTGGTCAGTGCTGTGGTGCCCTTTCATATGCATTACGGTTTCCAGAATAGCATATCGCTCTGGCGTTTTTCTCATTCCTTGTTCGTTCATGAATCGGGTGAGTCGTTCGTGTGGTGTTTCTGCCTTTTGCATGCTTACTGCCTAATCCTTCCTGTATCGCTACGCATAATATGGCAACAAATTTACTGCTTTTATCTGTCTATCACAAATAATCGACAACTTTTTTGACTTTCTGTGCGTTATCTTCGCTTAAAGATGCGTATATCTGCAATGCCTTTATTGCATATCGATTTTCCAAAGATGCTTCGGCTTGATCGAGAAACTCTTCCGCTGTCTCAGGACTGAGTTCATATTTCCTCATTAGATGGCATAATGTCAGATAGCCACAGCTTTGTAGGGTTTTCTTGTCGCTGGCAATCCATTCCAGAGCTTTGGTACAGGCGTATGGCAACTTTTGAACCAAGTAGAGGCAGAACATGGTAGCAATTTCTTCTGTTCGAATATTTTCAGCCCAGATGTCGCACAGTTCTTCGGAAAATTCTTTTGGGGGCATCAGTTTGCAAGCGAGAATCTTGCACTCTCTTGTGCTGTCGTTCCAGAGTGTTTGCGCCAATGTTCTTGTGGATGAAAGGTCTAAGTCCAAACTCTTCGCTATATCATTGGCAATATCGTCCAGTCTTGGTAATTCTATACCCCAGTTTACGCGATAGTCTTCTGTTTGCCTCATGTGTGATGAGGCAATTCCGTTCATGTTGGCTCTGAGCTCTTTCTTGATGTCTATAATTATGTCTTTCATACGGATGTTTTACGCCCCGGGGAATCCCGAGGCGTATGGATTATTCGTTTATCAGAGGCAAAACACTGTATTCGCTGCTGTATCTGAGCATTTGTTCTGTATATCCTTCTTCGTAGGAAATGGTTACATCGGTGATGTTACCCTGTTCGTCGCGTACTGCCGTATATACAGGATTGATGAATCCTTTGTAAGGTGCGATGTCAAGTTTCTTATAGCGTTCGAGAATTTCTTGATGGAGTTCAGGGTCGATTTTGACTCCGTAGTTCTCTACGATGGCTTGCGCCCCAGCGAAATCTCCTGTAGATTTGATTCTCTGAATTTCAGCTAAGAGTTCTCCGAAAAGATCGCGAAGTTTCTGGTAATCATTGATTTTTACGTAAGTTTTTCCGTCACGTTTCACCAGTTCCATCACGTTGTCTTTTTTTCCGTGCTCGTATGCCCAGCGAGCAATCAATGCTCGGTTTCTCATATGCGCTTCTTCAATATTGTTGCCGAGGTTGATACGAACTAATTGTGTGAGGAGGCCATTTTGCATTTGCCCGATGTAGTTTGCTTTGTAGGCCTCTTCGTTTGGCAATAGTCCCATTTCGACGAGTTTGGGATCTGCGAGGTAGTACAGTGCGAATAGATCTGCACGAGCTTCTTCAATGGTGCTTCCGTATGCTTTTAGACTATCTCCATCTACACCGTCCAGCAGACGTCCGCTACCATGACCTAAGCATTCGTGAAGGTCTGTGTGTAAATCATCGGTGGAATCGCCATATTTTTCAATTAATTCGATTTCTTCATTGCTGTACGCAAACTCTTGAAGCATACCGTTTCCTTTGGCAGCCTGATTGTAAGCGTCGGTCAAATTGCCTATGGTTACGGACTTTGAACCATGTTCTGCACGAACCCAGTCGCTGTTAGGCAAGTTGATTCCGATAGCTGTTGATGGGTAGAGGTCTCCTGCCAATATTGCGGCTTTGATTACTTTTGCAGAAATACCTTTCACTTCTTTTTTCTTGAATTCTGGAGCTACAGGGCTATTGTCTTCAAACCATTGAGCATTTTTACTCAGTGCTTCTGTACGTTTTGTTGCTTCTAAGTCCTTGAAATTCACGATGCTTTCCCATGAGCACTTGAGCCCTAATGGGTCGCCGTAACACTCGATGAAACCATTGACAAAATCTACGAGTGGTTCTGTGTTCTCCACCCAAGCGATAGAGTATTGGTCGAAGGTTTTCAAGTCACCGGTCTCATAGTAAGAGATGAGCAGGTCGATTACTTTCTGTTGCTGTTCGTCTTCTGCATAAGGACGTGCTAATTTGAGATTTTCGACGATTTTTTTCAGGGCACTTCCGTAAAGACCTTCTGTTGTCCATTTCTTCTCAACGATAGTGCCGTTTTCAGTCTTTGAGAGACGTGAGTTCATACCATACATCACAGGGTGCTTGGCGTCTCCTGCATCCTTCTGCTTTTTGTAGAACTCTTCAGCTTCTTCTTGGGTTACGTTTTCGTAGTAGTTGTTCGCACTTGTCAGTACCAAATCATCGCCTTCGGCAAGGTTCACTCGCTTCTTCATTAACTCAGGATTAAATATGATTTCGGCGATTTCATCGGTGCAATTGGCATTTGCCATGAGCCATTCTTTGCTGAATTCCGGAACGATTTTTTCGCTTGCGTAATGATGGTGAATGCCATTGCTGAACCACACCCTTTTTAGGTATGTCTCAAAGGCCTTGAATTCCTCGTTTTCTTTGTCGCCCTGATAATTCTGGTAAGTGTCTTCCAGCATCTTGCGGATGCGTAGATTGTATTTGCCATTTTGGTCAAACAGGATATCTCGCCCATACAGAGCGGCCTCTTGTAAGTAGTAAATAAATGTCTTTTGTTTTAAATTCAAATCCTCGAATCCGTCAACACGGTATCGTAGCATCTGCAAGTCGGCAAATCTTTCATTGCTGTATTCGAAATCTGTCTGCTGATTAGCCTGTGGGGTATTCATGTTCGAACAGCCCGAAGCTATTAGTGCTGAAATCATAATTGTTTGAATTTTGTGCTTCATTCTTTTTCTTATTTTTATTTCAAAGTGTTTTTCCAGTGTTAAGTGAGGCGATACTTTTCGGGTGTCATTCCAGTCGCTTTTTTGAATGCACTGAAAAAGGATTGCCTGTTGCAAAAGCCAACCATCACTCCAATGTCATCTACCGTGTATGGAGAAAGTCGTCTGTCTTTTAAATGCCGCATGGCATCTTGCACTCTAAGTGTATGCACGATGTCTGTATAAGTCGTTCCAAATTCGGATTTGATAATTCTAGAGAGTGTGTAACTGCGTATCCCCAGTTTTTCCGCTAATTTGCAGGCGGAGAAGTCCGGGTCACGATATTTTTTCTCAACTCTGATGATATGGTCAATGAGATTTTTGTAGTATTTTTTCTCTTCCATCGTGACCACAAAGTTACGCTTTTTTCTTTATATTTCCAAAATATTGCGCTTTTTCCTTGTTCGTGCCGTGTAAATGAAGAGGACGCAGGCCTGCCCATGGTCTTTTTGTTATATATATTATATATTTATGTACGCGCGTGAAAAAATTTTTGATAGACTTTCTTTGGGTGTTATCCCATTCCTTCCATTTTTCTTTTCGTCCTCTGTGCCTCTTTTTTGTTGTACTGACGTGCCTCATTGCTGTGTCCGATTGCCTTCGTGTCGTTGTTTCTTCGCCTTCCTTTCTGCCGGAATCCCCCTCTTTCCCTTCCTTGCGCTTTCTCCTCCCCTTGCTCCCGTTTTTTTCTTTTTTCGCCTTTTTTTCTGCCTTTCTCTCCTTTCTGTCCCTGTTTTTCTCTTTTTTCTTCATTTTTTTAAAAAAAGTTCTCGAAACATTTTGCGGTTATCTGAAAAGTTCCTACCTTTGCACTCGCTTTCCGCAAGGGGGGCTTGAT
>CAJGCU010000008.1 GCA_904501945.1 uncultured Bacteroidaceae bacterium | reverse complement strand
TGCCGCACCCGTCGCCTCCGCCTTGCCGCACCCCTCGGGTACGGCAAGGCGGAGGCGACGGGTGCGGATATAATCTTGTAGATTATACAATATTTGTAAGTGAATATCGTTATTGATTGTATGCAAATGTTTGAACGTATACGTAATATTAAATATGTGTTGGTGCTGTTTGCTATAGTGATAGCAATCGGTTCGTTGCTTACATCTAATTATCTGATTGAGGATTTGAAGAAAGAAGAGACAAATAGGATGGAGGTTTGGGCAGAGGCGATGCGTTCTTTGAATAGTGCAGATGAAAATACAGATTTGAATTTGGTGCTGAAGGTTATCAATGGCAATCACACTATACCTGTTATTGTGACAGATAAGAATGGAGTGGCTTTTTCTTCGCGTAATATTCAAAGGTCTTTTGCTGAAAATGAGGATTCTATGGCTCATCTATCTTCTTTGGCTCACGAATATATGAAGAGGGGTCGGGTTGTTCGTATCGATTTGCCCCGGGAACTTTCATCAGATGATTTTATTAGTATATGTTATGATGAGTCGTTGATGTTGAAGAGGCTGGCTATTTATCCGTATATTCAATTAGGGGTGGTTGTTCTTTTTGTTCTCATTGCCATATTTGCATTGTTTTCTGCAATGAGAGCTGAACAGAATAAGGTTTGGGTGGGTTTGTCAAAGGAGACTGCTCATCAGTTAGGAACACCGATTTCGAGCTTAACGGCTTGGTGTGAAGTCCTAAAGGAAACGTACCCATCAGATGTCCTTTTGCCAGAGATGGAGAAAGATGTGAAACGGCTTGAGCGTATTGCAGAGCGTTTTTCTAAGATTGGATCTATACCGGAAATTCATTCTGAAAATGTTGTGGAGGTGTTAGATAGGGTTGTTACTTATATGGATAAACGTACATCAAGTAAGGTGGTCTTTACAACTCATTTTCCAAAAGAAAGAATGATGGTAGGGCTTATCCCAAGTTTGTTTGAGTGGGTGGTAGAGAATCTGTGTAAAAATGCAGTTGATGCGATGGGCGGTGCAGGTGTCATCTCGCTATATGTATATGATGATGAAAAGTTTGTATATGTAGAGGTTAAAGATTCGGGAAAAGGTATATCAAAGTCCCATTTTAATTCTGTTTTCAAACCTGGTTTTACAACGAAAGAACGAGGCTGGGGGCTAGGCTTGTCATTGGCGAAGAGAATTGTGGAGGAGTACCATAAGGGAAAAATTTATGTGAAAGAGTCTGGCATTGGAGTTGGTACAACATTTCGGATAGAATTGCCCAAAGATGTCTTGGAAGTGTAAAAGTTTGTACTCTTCTTTGTGAATTTCTATGTATGGTGGAAAAAGTTGAGCTAATTTAAGCATATTTATAAAATTTATTTGTAACTTTGCATTCCAAATGGGTATAATGGATACTTATAAGATTGATTTGCTGAGTCCGCAGCTTGAAGGTAAAACTTTCGAGTATCATATTGGGGATACTTTCTTTTCCAGTATTGATGGGCTTTTGCAGCGTGGTGATATTCGTACAACTGTAAGGTGTTTTAGTACGGGCACTATCTTTAAGTTCCAAATACAGAGTATTGGCTATGTCATTGTTCCTTGTGATCGTTGTCTGTCAGATCTCGAATTGCGGATTGAGACTACAGATGTTTTGAGCGTGAAATTGGGTGATGAATATGTCGATGATGGTGAATGTGTAATTGTTTCTGAGGCAGAAGGTTATCTTGACCTTGCACAGTTCATCTATGAATTTATAGCGCTTAGCATGCCGATGACGCATTGTCATGAACCTGGAAAATGTGATGATGCGATGATGTTCGAACTCAGCCGACGTCAATCCACCCGAAGTGGAGCAGAAGATGATGAGTGCTCGGATTCAGAAAATAGTAGTGCATTAGATTTGTTAACTGGTGAAGATTCCGTTGAACCCGTGGACAGTCGGTGGGCAGTACTGAAAACATTAAAAGATAACAATAAAAAATAAAAAAAAATGGCACATCCTAAAAGAAGACAGTCAAAGACTCGTACTAGAAAAAGAAGAACTCATGACGTTGCAGTAGCTCCTACACTTGCAGTATGTCCAAACTGCGGTGAATTCTATGTTTACCACACAGTATGTTCTGCATGCGGTTATTATCGTGGTAAAGTTGCTATTGTAAAGGAAGCAGCAATCTAATCAAAATCCTCTTTTATGGGAAAGATCAATGCTGTTATTACAGGTATAGGCGGATGGGTTCCAACTTATATCCTTGATAATGAGGAGATGGCTACTCTCGTTGAAACAAGCGATGAGTGGATTATGGAACGCATTGGTGTGAAGACTCGCCATGTCCTCAAACCTCAGGAAGGTGTAGGTACTTCGTTTATGATGAAGAAGGCTGTTAAGCAGCTTCTTGATAAGACGGGTGCTAATCCTGAATCAATTGATGCTGTGCTTGTTGCTACGACCACGCCTGACTATCATTTCCCTTCAACCGCTTCGCTCATCATTGGTGAGTTTGGCATGAAGAATGCTTTTGGCTTCGATATGGAGGCTGCTTGTGCAGGTTTCCTTTATGCAATGGAAACAGGAGCTAATTATATTCGTAGTGGGCGTTTCAAGAAAGTCATTGTTTGTGGTGGAGATCAGATGACATCTATAACAAACTATGAAGATCGCAACACTTGTCCTATATTTGCAGATGGTGCAGCGTGTGTTATGTTAGAGGCAACAGAAGAGGAATATGGCTTGATGGACAGTTACCTTCGTGTTGACGGGAAGGGCTATGATCTCCTTCATAAGGCAGCAGGTGGTTCGGCATTGCCTTCAAGTCATGAGACAGTAGACCAGCGACTTCATTATGTTTATCAGGAAGGTCGCTCTGTGTTTAAGCACGCTGTTACTAATATGGCAGATTCTGTGGAACAAATCATCAATCGCAATAATCTGACCAAGGATGATATAGCGTGGATTATTCCTCATCAGGCAAATGTTCGAATTGAAAGTGCAGTGGCTCGTCGTATAGGTGTAGAAGAAGATCATGTGATGATTAATGTAGACCACATGGCAAATACTTCTGCTGGTACGCTTCCACTTTGCCTTTGGGAATATGAACAGCAACTGAAGAAAGGTGATAAATTGATTTTTACCGCTTTTGGTGCAGGTTTCTCTTGGGGAGCAAGTTACATGATTTGGGGCTATGATGGCAGCAAGTATGCTGACAATCCCGCTGAATTCTACAAGGAGGGTCAGATTAGCCGTGAAGAATGGTATACCAAGAGAGGTATTCAATTTTGATTCAGTGTAAACATTGATACAAGCAAAGAGCGCATCGCACAGAAAACGGTGCGCCCTTTTTGGTTAAAACAATATCGTTGATTGTTGAAGTTACGTCAGAAAGGTCGTTGTCTGGGGTTGCAGTGGCGAAATGTTGAAAATCAAGTATTTAATTATTTTTTTATGCACAAATCAGGTTTTGTAAATATTGTAGGTAATCCAAATGTGGGAAAGTCCACGTTGATGAATTTGTTGGTAGGTGAAAGGATTTCTATTGCGACATTTAAGGCTCAGACAACTCGTCATCGCATCATGGGTATTATCAATGATGCTGATGCACAGATTGTTTTCTCTGATACTCCTGGAGTGTTGAAGCCTAACTACAAGTTGCAAGAGTCAATGTTGGCTTTTTCTGAGAGTGCTTTAGTTGATGCTGATGTGCTGTTGTATGTGACTGACCCTATTGAGAAGATTGATAAGAATAGTGATTTCTTGCAGAAAGTGTCAAAGATGGAAGTTCCCATTATTGTACTTATCAACAAGATAGATCTTACTGATGAGAAAAACTTAGTTGCTTTAGTTGAACAATGGCATGAAGTGCTTCCTCTGGCTGAAATAGTTCCAATATCAGCATTGCATCGTTTTAACGTTCAGCCAGTTTTAGACCGAATAAAGGAGCTACTACCAGAATGTCCTCCTTATTTTGAAAAGGATCAGCTGACAGACAAGCCAGCCCGCTTTTTTGTGACAGAAATTATTCGTGAGAAGATACTTCTTTATTACGACAAGGAAATACCTTATTCTGTTGAAGTTGGAATTGAAAGCTTTAAAGAAGATAAGACTCATATCCATATCAATGCAGTTATTTATGTGGAGCGTGACAGCCAGAAGGGTATCATTATCGGTCATGGTGGAAAGGCTTTGAAGAAAGTTGCCACAGAAGCTCGAAAGAGTTTGGAAAAATTCTTCGGAAAGAGTATTTATTTGGAAACATTTGTTAAAGTAGATAAAGACTGGAGAAATTCGACTAAGTCATTGAACTTGTTTGGGTACAATCCCGAATGATGTTGGATTTCTGATGAAATAAAAATCCCGTCTTCGCCCTTTCTGAAGGAGAGGGAGAGCCATCGAGGATTTGGGATAGTATTAACCTTTAAGGTGATGATGGCTCTCAGTTCGTGAGAACTCTTAATAAATTTGTTTTTATTGTTATGGCAAATTTGGTAGCAATTGTTGGACGTCCCAATGTAGGTAAGTCCACTCTTTTCAACAGGTTGACAAAGACTCGTCATGCTATTGTCAGTGACGAGGCTGGAACTACTCGTGACCGTCAGTACGGCAAGTGCGAGTGGGGTAACAAAGAGTTTTCAGTCGTCGATACTGGCGGCTGGGTAGTTAATTCTGATGATATATTTGAAGAAGAAATTCGTCGTCAGGTTCTTATCGCCATCGAAGAGTGCGATGTCATTCTTTTCATGGTCGATGTGAAGACTGGTGTGACGGATCTTGATATGGCTGTGGCAAATATTCTTCGTCGCAGTAAGATTCCGACATTCTTGGTGAGCAATAAAGTGGATAGCAACGAACTCCGTTACGATGCTGCAGAATTCTACACATTAGGTCTTGGAGATCCTATCTGCATCAGTTCTCTTACGGGTAGTGGTACAGGCGATTTGCTGGATGCTGTGGTTGCAAGTTTTACCAAAGAAATGACGGAAGTAATCGAAGAGGATATTCCTCGTATTGCCGTTGTCGGTCGTCCAAATGCAGGCAAGTCTTCCATCATCAATGCCTTTCTGGATGACAACCGCAATGTGGTGACAGACATCGCAGGCACAACGCGCGACTCTATCTACACCAAATATGAGAAGTTTGGGTTCAATTTCTTCCTTGTTGATACGGCTGGAATCAGAAAGAAGAATAAGGTGACTGAAGACCTTGAGTATTATTCTGTTATGCGAAGTATTCGTGCCATTGAAAACTCAGATGTTTGTGTGCTGATGATTGATGCTACACGAGGAATAGAGGGGCAGGATATCAATATTTTCCAATTGATACAGCGTAATCAAAAGGGACTTGTTGTTGTTGTTAACAAGTGGGATCTTGTGGAGAATAAGAGCAATGAGGCAATACGCTATTTCGAGCATGCTATACGTGAACGATTTGCTCCTTTCACGGATTTCAGCATCATTTTTGCATCGGCAACAACCAAGCAGCGCATTTTCCGTGTGCTGGAGGAAGCACAGCGAGTCTACAACGTGCGTACCAACAAGGTTTCTACAGCTAAACTCAACGAAGTGATGCTTCCAATTATTGAAGCTACTCCGCCTCCGTCGCTAAAAGGTAAGTATATTAAAATCAAGTATGTGATGCAGATTCCAGAAACGCGTGTTCCATCTTTTGTGTTCTATGCGAATTTGCCTCAGTATGTGAAAGAGCCATACAGGCGTTTTCTCGAGAATCAGATTCGTGCGCACTGGGATTTCAAGGGAACTCCTATTAATGTGTACATCAGGCAGAAATAAATGCCTATGAGAAACTTGCAAATATTCTGTAGCTTGTTGTTGCTCTTTGTGACAGCATGCCAATCTGGTCCCCAAAGTCCAGAAGAAGCGGCAAAAGTTGTATTAGAAGAGGCGCTGGAGGCATTGCAGACTGGCAATTTCGATTGTTATTTTGAACATGCCGATTTTGGCGTGACGCTTGATTCGCTTCAAATGGAATCCTTGAAAAATGTGTTGCGTCAGCATCAGGAGTGGAAACGTACGGAGTGTGCAGAAGTGCTTGCTGTCGAAGTGATAGATGTGCATCTGCTTAATGATAGTGTTTGTACAGCGCATTATCAGTATGTGTTTGCTGACAGCACGAAGGAAGTCGTTTCGCAGAAGATGGTGCGTCGTGGGGAGGACTGGAAAATACGGATAAGAAACTGAAGGCAGGTAATAAACCAAATTCAAATTGTAATATGAGCCGTACATCAGGGAAAAATCTCTTTGCTTCCAAAGTAGGAGCTGTTTTGGCAGCTGCAGGAAGCGCAGTTGGGTTGGGTAATGTGTGGAGATTCCCTACAGAAACAGGTGCCAATGGTGGTGCTGCTTTCATCCTTATCTATATATTCTTTATGTTTTTGCTGGCCACACCTATTATGGTGACAGAGTTCGCCATTGGACGGCATGGAGGCAGTACTGTGGCAGACTCTTTCCATAAAATGGGTGGCGGGCGTCGTGGCTGGAAGTGGATGGGGCTCGTTCCTGTTGTTGGCGGTTTTCTGGTTCTGAGCTACTACTCAGTCGTGGCAGGATGGACTCTTCACTATTTCTTCGAAGCATTAAAGGGGGGATTTATGCACAAAGGTGCTGCCGATTATTCTTTGGACTTTGCAGCCTTTTCGACAGATCCTGTACAGCCTGTCATTTGGACGGCTCTTATCATTATAGCCACTTGTGCCATTGTTGTTTTAGGTGTGCAGCAAGGTATTGAACGCGCTTCGCGAATCATGATGCCGATTCTGTTCATTCTTCTCATTGTCTTGGCTGTCTGCTCACTGACCTTGCCTAATGCATCGCAGGGACTCAGGTTTTTGTTCGAACCTGATTTTTCAAAAGTAACCAGTTCTGTCGTCATTAGTGCTATGGGACAGGCATTGTTCTCTCTGAGTGTCGGATTGGGATGCCTTTGTACTTATGCTTGCTATTTTCGCAAAGATACAGACTTGATGAAAAATGGACTTAGCGTAGCTGGCATTGACACGTCAGTGGCACTGCTCAGCGGAGTCATCATTTTCCCCGCAGTCTATTCCATCCCTAATCTTCAGCCAGATGCAGGTCCATCGCTCGTGTTCATCACCTTGCCCAATGTTTTTCAGCAGGTGTTTGGGAATGTTCCTTTTTTAGCATACATTTCGTCTCTCTTTTTCTATTTGTTGCTGGTTTTGGCGGCTCTTACCAGCACCATTTCTATGCTTGAGATGACTGCTGTATATTTCCATAAGAAATTCAATCTTTCACGTCTTCATTCGTCTACCTTTGTTGGGACAGTTTGCCTTCTGTTTGGAACTTTCTGCTCTCTCTCGTTCGGAGCATGGAAAGATGTGACAATCTTTGGCTTAGGATTCTTTGATTTCTTCGATTTTCTTGTTGCCAAATTCATTATGCCAATAGGTGGAATGCTGATGTGCGTATTTCTTGGCTGGGTGGTTGACGAGAAAGTGTTGCGGGCAGAAATGACCAACAACGGCACAATCCGTTGCCCCCTTTATTCCATTTATCGTTTCATCATCCGCTATCTTGCTCCTCTCTGTATTATGCTTGTCTTTGCCAACGAATTGGGAATGTTCAGTTTCTTGAAGTAAGAAAATCATTGTTCCATTATTCGCATATTGCCGCATGCCTGTTAGCCATGCGGCTTTTTTTGTATAGTGCATAATGATAGTTTATGGCTTTCTTACGTCTTCACCGCCTACATGATAGTTTAAACACCGTGTGTGAAATATTCCAAACGCGATGTTCTAAATATTATGTAGGCGGTGTTTATGTGGGGAAAATGTAGATAAAAGATTTATTTTGAAGGTGGTTGGTGTTTAATGAAAGTGTAGGCTGTCGACAGCCAATGTTTTTCTTACAATATGTTTATCTCTTTTTGTAATCTGTCTAGAAACAGTGCAGCATGAGCTCCGTCCATTTGAGTGTGGTGGAACTGGAATGAAATAGATAGCGTCTTTTTGAACCAATTGCGCTTGTATTTGCCCCAAATCAGAAATGGGTTGTTGAAGATGCCGCTATACATACCGACAGCGCCATCGATGTCATATCGTACCAAGGCCGATGTGCCAATTACCATGCTTTCTGTGATGTCGTGGTTTGTACAGCTTTCTGCCACTTGCTTTGTAAGTTGCTGATAATGTTGGTTGAAAAGAGATAGATCATTCACAAATGGGATGTCGCAAGAACTTACTTCTCCTTCCCGGTTGGCAACAATGGTGTTTACTGCTATGGTGTCATATTGCATGAGTTTGTCGTCGACGGGTAGCAAATAAAACTCCTTGATGCCGCTTGCCGCTTTGCCAATGCAGTAGCACATCAGCATGTTGAATTTCATTCCTTTTTTATGGCTGATTTTGACAAGGCGTGAAACATTGAGTGTCTTGAAAATGGTGACCATCGGCATGGGAGCTTTCATCCACATTTCGAAGGCGTATGCTCGACTGGTCTCTTGGGGATTAACTGCTTTCATCTGTGTTTTGTTTTCCTGTACCTATATTTCAACTATCAATCAGTATGCAAATATAGCAATAAATATGTTGATTGGGGAAATAATTCCTGATTCCTGGCTCCTAATTCTTATTTTTTTCGTACCTTTGTGCCCGATTTTGAATATTGGTGACAGACAAGCTGTGTCTGGTTGCCTAATTTTGGTTTGAAAAATCTATAATTATAATCTTTAAAATATGAATATTTCAGTAGAGAACATTGACAAGGTGAACGCGGTGATTACTGCCGTTGTTGAGCCTGCCGACTATACAGAGAAGTATGAGAAGGCTATCAAGGACGCTAAGAAGAAAATGAATATGCCGGGTTTCCGTCCAGGCATGGTGCCTGTAGGGCTGATTAAAAAACAGTTTGGCGTGGGCATTCTTGCAGAGGAAGTAAACAAGGTGCTTCAGGAAGGTCTGTTTGGCTATATCCGCGAAAATAAGATTAATATGCTGGGTGAACCTCTCCCTACAGAAGACAACAACAATGTGGAGTTGAAGGAGGGTGAGAGCTTTACGTTTAAGTTTGATTTGGCTATTGCTCCTGAGTTTGAAGTATCTCTGTCAAAGAAGGATAAAATCAGCTACTACAATGTGGATGTAACTGACCAGATGGTGGAGAATCAGGTTGACATGTATCGTCAGCGTGGCGGAAACTACGAAAAGGTTGATTCTTACGAGGACAACGACATGGTGAAGGGTACAATCACTGAGCTTGATGTTGAGAATCCTGTTTCTGCTGAAAACGTTGTTATGCTTCCAAAGTATTTCAAAAACGAAGACCAGAAGAAGTTTTTTGATGGCGTGAAGATGAACGACATCATCACTTTCAATCCTTCTGTTGCTTATGACAATAATGAAGCAGAGCTGACTTCTCTTCTGAAGGTGGAAAAGGAGGATGCGCTCAACCACAAGGGTGAATTCAACTTCCAGATTACAGAAATTACTCGTTTTGTACCAGGCCCATTCAATCAGGAACTGTTTGACACAGTGTTCCCTGGTGGCGAAGTGAAGACAGAAGAGGAATTCCGTGCTCGTGTGAAGGCTTTGATTGAAGACCAGTTCAAGAAAGACAGCGACTATAAGTTCATTCTCGATGTTCGCAAGTATGTGACAGAGAAGGTTGGCAAGCTTGAATTCCCAGAAGATAAACTGAAGAAGATACTTTTGGCAAACGTGGGCGATCAGGAGAAGGTTGACGCTCAGTTCGAGAAGAGCATTGAAGAACTGACTTGGCACCTCATCAAAGAGAAGTTGGTTGAGATGAATGAAATAAAGGTGGACGACGAGGATGTGAAGAACATGGCTAAGGAGGTAACTCGTATGCAGTTCGCTCAATATGGCATGCTGAATATTCCAGAAGAATATTTGGAGAACTCTGTTAAGGAGATGTTGAAGAAGCGTGAAACAGTGGATAATCTTATTGACCGTTGCATCGAAGTGAAATTGGGCGCAGCTATTAAGGAAAAGGTTACATTGAAGGAAAGTACTGTAAGCACAGAGGAATTCAACAAAATGTTTGAATAATAAATATTAAAGTTATAAAAAAAAGTGGTAAGAATTTTTTGTTCTTACCACTTTTTTTATAACTTTGCATAAGATAGGAAATCTGCCGCATTTGAAATGTTGACATGAATGTGCGGCTTTTGTTCTCGATAAGAAGCATTTGGTGATTGAAACACATATATTTATTGATATAAATAAAGAATTATGATAAACGATTTTCAAAAATATGCAACCAAGCATCTGGGAGTGAACAGCATGGTGCTTGACGATGTGATGAAAGCTCAGGCCGGTTATTTGAACCCCTATATATTAGAAGAACGACAACTGAATGTTACTCAGCTTGATGTGTTTTCTCGTCTGATGATGGACAGAATCATCTTTCTGGGTACAGAGGTGAATGACTATACGGCTAATGTGTTGCAGGCTCAGATGCTTTATTTGGACAGCGTGGATAGCGGCAAGGATATCAGTATCTATATTAACTCTCCAGGTGGTAGTGTGTATGCCGGACTTGGTATCTATGATACCATGCAGTTTATCAACAGCGATGTGCAGACCATCTGTACGGGCATGTCTGCAAGCATGGCAGCGGTGCTGTTGGTGGCAGGTAAGGAGGGTAAGCGCAGTGCGTTGCCTCATAGCCGCATCATGATTCATCAGCCAATGGGAGGTGCGCAGGGACAGGCGAGCGATATTGAAATTACGGCTCGTGAGATTCAGAAACTGAAGAAGGAACTTTATACGATCATCAGCGACCACAGTCACCAGCCTTTTGATAAGGTTTGGGCAGATAGTGACCGTGACTATTGGATGACTGCTGAAGAAGCAAAAGAATATGGCATGATTGATGAGGTGCTGCTGAGAAAGGCTTGACGAATTCTATACAATTTAAAATATTATTAAGTGGCAAAGATGAATAAATGCTCGTTTTGTGGGCGTCGTGAAGATCAGGTGGAACTGCTCATCTATGGAGCGGAGGGTTTCATCTGTGATGAGTGTATAGAACAGGCTAATGCTATCATCAAAGAGTCCAAGACAAACAAAAGCAAGGACTTAATGTTGAAGGATTTGCCGAAGCCTAAAGAAATTAAAGAATATCTGGATCGGTACGTGATAGGACAAGATTCGGCAAAGATAGCACTTTCGGTGGCTGTTTATAACCATTACAAGCGACTGAATCATCAGGCAGATGCCGATGAAGTGGAACTAGAGAAGTCTAACATCGTCATGGTGGGAAGCACGGGTACAGGAAAGACGCTTTTGGCACGTACGATAGCCAAGATGCTTCTTGTGCCATTTGCTATAGTTGATGCAACAGTATTGACCGAAGCTGGTTATGTGGGTGAAGATGTGGAAAGCCTTCTTGTTAGACTGCTGCAAGCTGCTGGCGGTGACGTGCGTCTGGCAGAAAGAGGTATCGTTTTTATTGACGAAATAGATAAGATTGCCCGCAAGAGTGACAACCCGAGCATTACGCGTGACGTTAGTGGCGAGGGTGTGCAGCAGGGACTGCTGAAATTGCTTGAAGGAAGCGTTGTGAATGTTCCGCCTCAAGGTGGGCGTAAACATCCAGAACAGCAGTTTATTCAAGTGGACACAAAAAATATCCTTTTTATCTGCGGCGGTGCCTTTGATGGTATAGAGAAGCGCATAGCTCAGCGTTTGAATACCCATGTGGTAGGTTTTGACGCATCGAGAAATGTGGCAAAGCTGGACAAGTCAAACATGATGCAGTATATTGCGCCGATGGACTTGAAGTCTTTTGGACTTATACCGGAAATCATTGGCCGATTGCCTATCCTGACACATTTGGAACCGCTTGATAGGCAGGCGCTTCGTTCAATTATGACTGAACCGAAGAATTCTATTGTCAAGCAGTATGTCAAGATGTTTGAGATAGATGGCGTGAAATTGAAATTTGAAGACGATGTGCTGGATTACGTTGTGGATAAGGCGGTCGAATTTGGACTTGGAGCACGAGGCTTGCGTTCGTTGATAGAAACTATCATGATGGAGGCGATGTTTGAGGTTCCTTCAACTGGCGTGAAGACGTATAAGGTAACGCTTGAGTACGCACAGAGGCGTGTGGAAAATACGAATATCGCAGTGCTAAAAGAGAGTACGGAAGACCGATGAAAGTATTTTTTGATATTTAGGGTCGTACTTTTTCCGTGTTTTCTTTGAAAAAACAAAACTGATTTATAACTTTGTTGGTAGAAAGTAAAAAAATAAGAAGTTTAATCGATACTCTCTAATATTACATGGAAAAACCTGCAACACTTCAGCAATCCCTCAAATACTATTTTGGATTTGACACGTTCAAGGGAGATCAAGAGGCTATCATACGGAATCTTCTTGGTCATAATGATACGTTTGTGCTGATGCCTACAGGAGGCGGAAAGTCGCTTTGCTATCAGTTGCCAGCTTTGCTGATGGAGGGTACCGCCATTGTCATTTCGCCGCTTATCGCCTTGATGAAAAATCAAGTGGATGCAATCAAGCACATCAGCGAAGAGGATGGGGTGGCGCATTTCATCAATTCCTCGTTGAGTAAAGCAAACATTGATCAGGTGAAAGCCGATATTATGTCGGGAAAGACAAAAATGTTATATGTCGCCCCCGAATCTTTAACGAAAGAGGAAAATGTGGATTTTTTGAGACAGGTGAAAATCTCTTTCTTTGCGATTGATGAAGCACACTGTATTTCAGAGTGGGGACATGACTTCCGTCCTGAATATCGTAAAATCAGACCTGTCATTAACTGGATTGCGATGGCGCCGATTGTGGAATTGTTTGTTCCTCGCAATAAGGTCTCTGTTGTGAGATTATTGGCTGAATCTTATAGAACCAAACGGGTACAGCTAGAGGAATTGAATAAAGAATACAAGCAATTCCCGGATCGTATTGACGAAGGAAAAGTTGAGGCCTTGTCTCAGTGTGTGACAGGTTTGGCTAGTCTTTTGTCATTCCTCTCGGAAATGAAAGAGTTAATCAAGGAGAAGTCTGATAAGTGTGTTCGGCTTGATGCCAAGTTTGTTGACTCTTTGATTAAAATAATGCCTTCCATTCGTAAAAAATACGATGAATTAAGGAAAAAGGTGGGTGATGATCCTGCCGTGGCGGCATTGCCAGAGCTTCCTGCTGATGAGGATATCCGAAATGCTGCGGAAAAGATATATGATGCGCCTGTGATAGCATTGACGGCAACGGCAACTGACAAGGTGCGGAATGATATCAAGAAGAATCTTGGAATTGTTGACGCATTGGATTACAAGTCGTCTTTTAATCGTTCTAATTTATATTATGAAATTAGACAAAAAACGTCAGATGTAGAAAAGGATATTATCAAATTCATTAGGCAGAATCAAGGAAAGAGCGGTATTATTTACTGCTTGAGCCGAAAGAAAGTTGAGGATTTGGCAGAAGTTTTACGGGCGAATAATATAAAGGCGGCAGCATATCATGCAGGAATGGACTCGAAGGATCGCAGTGACACGCAAGATGATTTTATCATGGAACGTGTGGATGTGATAGTTGCGACCATAGCATTTGGTATGGGTATTGACAAGCCAGATGTACGTTACGTTATTCATTATGATATTCCCAAGAGTCTTGAGGGCTATTATCAGGAGACAGGGCGTGCTGGTAGAGATGGCGGTGAAGGAAAATGCGTTACTTTCTATTGCCATAAAGACTTGGAAAAACTGGAAAAATTCATGAAGGATAAGACACCTGCCGAGAAAGATATAGGTAGTCATCTTTTGAGTGAGACGGCTGCTTATTGCGAGTCTTCGGTGTGTCGTCGCAAGATGCTTCTACACTATTTTGGCGAGGAGTATGAAAAAGACGATTGTGGTAATTGTGACAATTGTCTGCATCCTAAAACGCGAGTGGAGGAAAAGGACAATCTCTTGCTTGCTTTGCAAGTTATCCTTGGCGTGAAAGAGAATTTCAAGAAGGAATATATCGTTAGCATATTGCGTGGGGAGGAAAATGAGATGATTCTGAGTCACCATCACGATAAACTGGAGCAGTTTGGCGCTGGTGCAGACGTGGAAGCTACGATGTGGAATGCTATTTTCGCTCAGGCGGCTCTTGATGGCTACATAGAGAAAGAAGTGGAAACTTATGGTGTGATCAAGCTGACGAAAGCAGGAAAGAAATTTATCAAAAAGCCAGTTTCTTTCATGGTCGTAGAAGATAATGATTTTGATGATGGCTTTGATGATAGTGCAGAACATTGTGCAACCAGTGTTACTGATGAGGCTTTGTATGCAATGCTGTTGGATTTGCGCAAAAAGATTGCAAAAAAGCATGATGTACCGCCATATGTGGTGTTCCAAGATGCATCGCTGGAATCTATGTCAACGCTTTACCCTGTTAGCGAAGAGGAATTGCTGAACATTCCGGGAGTCGGAGCCGGGAAGGCCAAGCGATACGGGGACGAGTTCTGCAAGTTGATTAAACGACATTGTGAAGAAAACGACATTGTTCGTCCGACGGATATGCGAGTTAGGACGGTTGCAAATAAGTCGAAGGTGAAGGTGAAAATCATACAGGCAATAGACCGAAAGGTTGATCTTGAGGATATTGCAAAAGCCAATGGCTTTGACTTTGATGAACTTCTTGATGAAATGGAAGCAATCGTGTATAGCGGTACAAAACTCAATATTGATTATTATTTTGAGGAAATAGAAATGGACGAAGACGTCGTTGACGAAATCTATGATTATTTCCGCAAGAGCGAGACGGATGATTTGGATACGGCGCTTGATAATTTGGATGGAGACATTTATGAAGAAGACGTTAGGCTTGTCCGCATCAAATTTATCAGCGAATTAGCGAATTAAAAAACGGAGAACGGGGTGTGTGGATGCTTCGTTCTTCATTTTTTTTCATGATAAGTGAATTTTCTTCATTCTTCATTCTTCATTCTTCATTTTTAATTCGTACCTTTGCATGCAATAAAATCTTAAACACTATGTCATCATTTATTGCAGATAAAGTTGTAATGGAAGGACTGACATTTGACGATGTGCTGTTAATTCCAGCATATTCAAAGGTTCTTCCTCGCGAGGTTTCTCTCAGTACTAAATTTTCAAGAAACATTGAACTGAAAATCCCATTCGTGACTGCTGCCATGGATACGGTCACTGAGGCTCCTATGGCTATTGCGATAGCTCGTGAAGGTGGTATTGGCGTAATTCATAAGAATATGTCTATTGAGGATCAGGCTCGTCAAGTGGCAATCGTAAAGCGTGCAGAAAATGGCATGATTTACGATCCTGTAACGATTAAGCGTGGTTCTACAGTTAAGGATGCTTTGGATCTTATGGCAGAATACCATATTGGCGGCATTCCAGTTGTGGATGATGTCAATACGTTAGTGGGTATTGTTACTAATCGCGACTTGCGTTTCCAGACTGATATGGATCGTAAAATTGACGAGGTGATGACTAAGGAGGGGCTTGTTGTGACGCATCAGCAGGCTGATTTGGAAAGCGCTTCTCGCATTCTTCTCGAACATAAGATTGAGAAGCTTCCCGTTGTAGATAATGATAACAAGTTGATAGGTCTTATCACATACAAGGACATCACAAAGGCGAAGGACAAGCCAATGGCATGCAAGGACTCAAAGGGACGTTTGCGCGTGGCTGCAGGTGTGGGTGTTACTGCTGATACGTTCCAGCGCATGGAGGCATTGGTGAAGGCAGGCGTTGATGCTATCATTATTGATACTGCACATGGACATTCTAAGGGGGTTATTGATAAGGTTCGTGAAGCGAAGCAGGCATTCCCCGATGTCGATATTGTTGTAGGAAATATTGCAACCGGAGATGCGGCAAAGGCTCTTGTTGAGGCAGGCGCAGATGCTGTTAAGGTGGGAATCGGTCCGGGCTCTATTTGTACAACTCGTGTCGTGGCCGGAGTTGGTGTTCCTCAGCTCAGTGCTATTTATGATGTCGCTCAGGCACTTGCAGGTACAGGCGTTCCTCTCATTGCAGACGGAGGTCTTCGTTATTCAGGTGATATTGTGAAGGCACTTGCTGCTGGTGGTAACTCGGTGATGATTGGTTCTTTGGTGGCCGGAACAGAAGAAGCTCCAGGAGAAACAATACTTTTCAATGGGCGTAAGTTCAAGAGCTACCGTGGTATGGGTTCGCTTGAAGCAATGGAAAATGGTTCAAAAGACCGCTATTTCCAAAGCGGTGTCGTTGAGGCGAAGAAACTGGTTCCAGAAGGTATTGCGGGCCGTGTTCCTTACAAAGGTACAGTTCAAGAGGTTATCTATCAGCTTGTAGGCGGTCTCCGTTCAGGTATGGGCTATTGTGGTGCGGCAGACATCGTTGAGTTGCATGATGCAAAGTTTACTCGTATCACTAATGCTGGTGTGCAGGAGAGCCATCCGCATGAGGTGATTATCACAAGCGAGGCACCAAACTATAGCCGTCCGCAGTAATAAAAATAAGAGGATAATTCTACGCATTTTGAACAATGCGTTGGGGTTTTGAGAAATCGCACCCCTCGACTCCGATATGCCGTACCCCTCGGGTCCGACGAAACGGACCCGAGGGGTACGATTTTTTATAGCTTCTGAACAAAAAGGGATGAATAATTGTTAAAAATAGATGATAGGAGCGATTACCGCATGTGTGGTAGCCGCTTATTCGTTTGTTTTTCGTATCTTTGTAACTAAAATTCTTAATTACGAAATTTATATAAATGAAAAAGATAGTATTATTTGTGGCTTCTCTGTTGACGGGACTTTCTGCAATGGCGCAAACGGCTGATCCTGTTATCATGAAAATCAATGGTAAGAGTATTGCGAGAAGCGAATTTGAGTATTCGTTCAACAAGAATAATTCAGACGGTGTGTTGGACAAGAAGACCGTGGAGGAGTATGTGCCTTTATATGTGGATTTCAAACTGAAAGTGGCAGAAGCTGAACGTCAGAAGATGGATACGATTCCTTCCATCCGTAAGGAGCTAAACAGCTATAAAGAACAGATGGTGATTCCGACAATTGTGGATTCTGCCTATATAGAACGTGAGGCTCGTCGGACTTATGACAATACGGCATCTCGTTTTGAGGGGCAGGACTTGTTGACGGCAAGCCATATTCTAGTATTGCTACGTCAGGATGCCACAGCAGAACAGCAAGCTGCCGGGAAGGCAAGGATAGATAGCATCTATGAGGTGCTGAAGTCGGTGCCGAAGGAACAACTGGCTGAACGTTTTGCTGAAATCGCGACAGAAAAGAGTGATGACAAGGGGTCGGCACAACGTGGCGGGTCTTTAGGACAGTTCGGAAAAGGTATGATGATTCCTGATTTTGAGAAGGCTGCATTTGCTTTGGCTGCAGGAGAAATGTCTGCTCCTATAAAATCTACGGTGGGATACCATATCATTTATATGACAGAAAGACATCCGTTTGAACCCTATGAGTATCATCGAGACAACATCCTTAAATTTCTTGAACAGAGAGGAATTAAAGAAGTGGCCGCCGAGGCGTATATTGATTCAATCGTGAATGCCAGGGGGGTAGAGCGTGCAGAAGTAATAGAAGTGCTTCATGCAGATGTAATTGAGAAAGATGCAGAGTTGAAGAATCTTTCTCAAGAATATTATGATGGCACGTTGATGTATGAGGTGGCAAAGAAGGATGTTTGGGATAAAGCTCAGGTTGATGAAGCGGGATTAGAAGCATTCTTTAAGAAAAATAAGAAAAATTACAAATGGGATTTGCCACGATTTAGCGGTGTAGTTATTCATGCAAAAGATGAGGCAACTTTGGCAAAAGCCAAGAAGTTGCTGAAAAAAGTGCCAGAAGAAAAATGGGCGGAAACAATGGTTTCTGAGTTGAATAATGATTCCGTGAAAATGGTTCGTGTGGAAAGAGGATTGTTTAACCAGGGAGACAATGCGTTTGTTGACAGTATTGTTTTCAAGCAAGACAGAGAACAGAAACTGAAAGAAGGATATCCGTTTGTAGATATTTATGGTCAAAAACTGAAAAAGCCTCGTACTTATAAGGATGTCCGCGGGCAAGTAACCACTGATTATCAGAATTCGCTTGAGAAGCAGTGGGTTGAAGGACTTCGTGGACGTTTTTCTGTTGAAATCTTTGATGAAGTGGTAAAAACAGTAAATAAGCATTGAACATGAAGACACGTAATGTTTTGTTCGGATTTTTTGTGGTGTTAGCAATGGGAGTTTCTGCCCAAAGTCATAGTAATGTTATTGATGAGGTAATTTGGATTGTTGGTGACGAGGCTATTTTGCGTTCAGATGTGGAAAATGTAAGGATGGAAGCTCTGCAGCAAGGACAACGCTGGGATGGTGATCCTTATTGTGTGATTCCAGAACAGCTCGCTGTCCAGAAACTGTTTCTGAATCAGGCTGCTATAGACTCTATTGAAGTGAGCGATAGTGAAGTGATGCAGACTGTTGATGGGGACATTCAGGACATGATTCTGAAGGCTGGTACGCGAGAAAAGTTAGAGGAGTATATGGGTAAGTCTCTTGCTCAGATAAGAGAAATGATGTTTGACAATTATAAGGATAGGATGATTGTTGAGAATGTGCAGCGTGATCTTGTCAAAGACATCAAGGTAACTCCAGCGCAGGTAAGAAGGTATTTTAAGGGAGTGCCTGAAGACAGTATTCCTTTTGTCCCGACAAAAGTAGAGTGTCAGATTATAACACGAAATCCCAGAATTCCTCAGGAAGAGATAGATAGAGTAAAAAATCAGCTTCGCGATTACACGGAACGTGTTAATAACGGAACGGCTCAGTTCTCTACTCTTGCGTTGATGTATTCAGAAGACAAATTGTCTGCTCAGGCAGGTGGAGAACTCGGTTTTTCAGGACGAGCATCTTTTGTTCCTGAATTTGCCAATGTGGCTTTTAATTTGACTGATCCTAAGGCCGTCTCTAAAATAGTAGAGACGGAATTTGGTTTCCACATCATACAACTGATAGAAAAAAGAGGTGATTTGGTGAATTGCCGTCATATCCTTCTTAAACCTCAAGTTGCAATGGACTCTTTGCAGCAGTGCATCAATGATTTAGATTCTATAACAGCGGAGATTAATAAGGGACTTTATACTTTTGACGAGTGCGTTTCTTTTGTTTCTTACGATAAGGATA
Source organism: uncultured Bacteroidaceae bacterium (assembly GCA_904501945.1). GTDB lineage: Bacteria > Bacteroidota > Bacteroidia > Bacteroidales > Bacteroidaceae > Minthosoma. The sequence goes on along the minus strand of CAJGCU010000008.1, from coordinate 14,504 downwards.
CACGTAATAACTATGGTCTTCTGTTTGATAAGAAAACAGGGGGGTCTTCAAAGTTGGAGATGAAAGATTTGCCAACTGAAGTGGCTCGCGCTGTCGTAGGATTGAAAGTGGGTGAAATATCCAAACCTTTCATTATGATAGACGACAAGGGAAAAGAAGTTGTAGCCATTGTGAAGCTGAAGAGCCGTGTCAATGGACATCGTGCAACAATGGTTGATGATTATCAGGAGTTGCACAATGTGGTTGTGAGTAAACTGCGTGAGGAAAAGATTGAAAATTGGGTACGTGATAAGCAAAAAACTACTTATATCCATATCAATGAGGAGTGGAAAAACTGTGAATTCCAATATCCTGGTTGGATAAAATAAGTTGTGGTGTTGTTTTGTTTCTTGTGAGTTCGATAGGATGAAGTTATGAATAGTGTGAATCTTTGCGGAAAACGGAATATAACTCTGTGTGTTTTAACAAGATTGCTGGTAAGCGTGATGTGTTTGTCGCTTTCTTGTCCGCTTTTTGCCTTATTCCCGGCAGATTCACTTCACGCGAAATCTACGGAAGAAGTAAAGCTTATTCATAGCGATGTCCTGTATAAGAACAGAATGGATGTCAGGGCAGATGTTCTTGTTGGCCATGTGAGATTGTACCATGATGGCATGTATCTGGATTGTGATAGTGCCAGATTCTATAAGGATGAAAACACATTTAATGCTTATGGAAATGTCAAGATGATGCAAGGTGATACATTGACGCTTACGAGCGACACGCTGCTGTATGATGGACCAATGATGCAAGCTCATGCTTTAGGAAATGCTGTGCTGACTCATCGAAACACTCAACTTACCACGGCGGTGATTGATTATGACCGTTGGGAAGGTGTTGGGTTCTATCCCAAACATGGGGTTTTGGTTGATGGGGAAAATGTTCTGAATTCTGATTATGGACAATATACGCCAGCGTTGAATGAGGCGGTGTTCAAGGATAATGTTGTGCTTGATAATCCGAAATTTAACTTGAAAACGAATGAGTTACAGTATTATTCTGATACGAAAGTGGCTAAGATTGTTTCTGAAACAAACATTGTATCTTCCGATAGTACGTTTGTTTATGCGTTGCGGGGTGAGTACAATACCCAAACAGGACAGGCAAGCTTGATGGACCGTTCGCATATCTATAAGGAAATGCGTGATATTGTTGGAGATAGCCTTTTTTGTGATGAGGAGTCTGGGGTGAGTGAGGCTTTCGGAAATGTCATTTTGTTAGATGTTGAGAACCGTTGTATGTTGACAGGAGATTATTGTCGATATGAAAATGAAAGTGGGGTGGCGATAGCTACGGATAATGCAGTGTTTCATGAATTTTCGGAATCTGATACTTTGTATGTGCATGCAGATACGCTAAAGATGGTTACACACAATGCTCAGACCGATTCTGTTTATCGTGATTTGTTTGCTTATCATAAAGTTCGGATGTTTAGGACGGATATTCAAGGCGTTTGTGACTCGTTGGTAACTCATGAATTGGATTCTTGTACATATATGTATGGACAGCCAATTCTTTGGAATGATGTTCAGCAGATTTTTGGAGAGGAAATTAGAGTTTATAATAATGATAGTACGGTGGATTGGATTCACATTGTGAATCAGGCGATGACTGTGGAGCAAGTTGATTCCGTTTCTTATAATCAAGTTTCTTCTAGGGAAATGTTGTGCTATTTTAAGAATGGAATTTTGGAAAAGAATGAGGCGAAAGGCAATGTTTATGTATGTTATTTTATGGATGAATCAGATGGAACTCGGATTGGAATGAATTACACAGAAACTCCAGAATTACATCTTTACATGAAAGATAAAAAGGTACATAAGATTTGGATGCAGACTTCTTCTGGAGTTATGTACCCTCCTATTGCTATACCGCCGGAAAAGAGGTATCTTTCGGGTTTCGCGTGGTTTGACTATATACGGCCTAAAAACAAGGGTGATATATTTGATTGGAGGGCAAAGAAGAAGGAACAAGAGTTGAAAAAGACAGAAAGGCGAGTGGTTCCTATACAAAGTCTTGAGAAATTGTAGGTTTGTAATATTATTATACTATAAAAATGGGAATGTTTTCTGCAAGAAAGCCAAGAGGTTTTCAACATAACTATATTTATCATGATCCAAGAAAGGAAAAACTGAAGGAAATAGAAGAGAAGGCAAAGCGAGAATTGGGTCTTTTGCCTCCCAAGGATTTTACTCCAGAGGATTTGCGCGGTAAATTTGTACAAGCGACGAAATATGTGAAACGTCGTAAGGAAAGCGGGAAGAAACCGGTTTCGTATGGAATATTGATAGTTATAATTGTTTTGATGCTGCTTTTGATGCGTTGGATAGTAGCAGGATAATTTCTTTTATTTGAATTTATTTATTTTGGACGATATTATTCATCTTTTGCCCGATTCTGTTGCAAATCAAATAGCGGCAGGTGAGGTTGTGCAGCGCCCGTCTTCTATTATAAAGGAGATGGTGGAAAATTCTATTGATGCTGGTGCGGAAAATATTCAGGTGTTGGTTACCGATGGCGGTAAATCATGTGTCCAAGTGATTGATGACGGGAAGGGTATGTCGGAAACAGATGCGAGATTGGCTTTTGAACGACATGCCACTTCTAAAATTAGGAATGCGTCGGATCTTTTCAATCTCACCACAATGGGATTTAGGGGGGAGGCATTAGCGAGTATTGCTGCTGTTGCCCAAGTTGTGTTGAAGACGCGGCGTCCGGAAGATGAGTTGGGGACAATGATTCAAATAGCTGGTTCTAAGATAGAAAGTCAAGAGCTAGTTGTTTGTCCATCAGGCTGTAATTTTTCTGTTAATAATCTGTTTTTCAATGTTCCAGCTCGACGCAAGTTCTTAAAATCCAATCAGACTGAGATGACGAATGTCGTGGCTGATTTTCAACGAATAGTTTTGGTGCATCCTGATATTTCTTTTACATTGTATAATAATGGAGTAGAAATGTTTCGATTGCCTAAAGCAACTCTTCGTCAACGTATTATCGATGTTTTCGGAAAGAAAATAAATGCGGATTTACTTCCTGTGGAAGTGGAAACTTCTTTAGTTCGTCTTTCTGGGTATATTGGTAAGCCGGAATCTTCTAAAAAGAAGGGCACTCATCAGTACTTTTTTGTGAATGGGCGATATATGAGGCATCCCTACTTTCATAGTGCTGTTATGAAGGCGTATGAGAATCTCATCCCCGTAGGCGAACATGTCTCCTATTTTATTTATTTCTCGGTAGATGCGTCTTCTATAGATGTGAATGTACATCCTACAAAAACAGAAATTAAATTTGATAATGAACAATCTATTTGGCAGGTGCTTTCGGCTGCTGTAAAAGAAACTATAGGTCAGTTCTGTAATGTTCCGCTGATAGATTTTGACATTGAGGGAAAACCAGATATACCAGTGATGGGTGCAATGTCATCTATTCCGCATCAGCCAAAATTGTCTGTAACAACATACAATCCTTTTAAAAACGAAGCCGATAAGAAATATTCTCGTTCCAATGGGTGGGAAAAACTTTATGATAAATATACGATTCCGCAACAAAGTACAATAGAACCTGTTGATTTGCAGGGCCTAACTCCGATTACAGATGGGAGACAAAATGAATTTCCGAATGACATCCCAGAAGAGTTAAATCTTCAGCAATCTATTTGGAACAATCACTTCTCAAATGAAAACTCTTCTTCGTCTTCCTTTGATGTTACTGTTCCCAAATTCCAATACAAGGGAAAGTATATTGTTTTTCCATGTGGTTCTGGAATAATGGTTGTAAATCAGCATAGAGCACATGTGCGAGTGCTTTTCAATCAGAACATGCAGTGCATGAAATTTCATAATCGTCCTTCTCAAAAAGAATTGTTCCCCAGTATTATACAATTTGACCCGTTAGAATGTGTCGTGCTGGAAGGACTGATGGGGGAAATTAGCGGACTTGGTTTCGATTTGTCCAATTTGGGTGGAGGTTCTTATTCTGTTAACGGTATTCCGCCAGGTATAGAAGGGATTGATGCTGAAAATCTGTTGCATGAGATGCTGGCTTCCGTTAAAGGTGAGACTTGTAATGTTAGAAAGGATGCTCAAGAGGCTTTGGCATTGACGATGGCGGAAAGTTCTGCTATCGTATATGGCCAGGTTCTCTCTTCAATAGAAATGGAACATCTATTGAAAGATCTATTTGAGACAGAAGCGCCGGCTCGAACTCCAGATGGCAAATTGATATATACAATTATAGAGGATAAATATTTAGAGAATTTCTTCTGATTCCGATGGTTTGATTGCCATGCCAAGGGGATAAAAGTATAAAAAATCTTAAAAAAATGGCCAATAATGAAAGTTTTTGATATTTTTTTGATTTTTTCTTAGGTGAAAATCAGGTAAAATATGTAACTTTGTATCGGAATTTGTATGAAAGGTCTATAGTGAAATGCTTTTCTAAAAGCAAGTCACAGTTGGATTCTTCTCCTATTCATTATTAATAATAGACGAAAAGAAAATATTAATTATTGTTTTTTATTAAAAAGTGTATTTATGAAAAAGTTAATGATGGCGTTGGCCTTTGTAGGCCTCGGTACTGTTGCTGCTAATGCACAGTGTGACGAATTCGCAACACCAACAACTAACAAGTACAGCGTAGCTACAAATTCTTTCTGGGCTAACTGGTATGTTCAGGTCGGTGTTGACATGAACGTAACAAGTATCTATGGCCAGGGTAGCCTCCTTGAAAAGGATTGGCACAATGGTCGTACTTATGGTGTTGACCTCGCTGTTGGTAAGTGGTTCACTCCAGGCATCGGTACTCGTCTGAAACTGAACTGGGAGAATGGTGCATTTGCACACGCATTCCGTAACACAGATCATGTTTGGGAAGCTCCAGATTTCCACAAGGGTGGTTTCGCTCTTCTCGCGTTTGACACAGAGTTCAATATGAGCAACATTTTCTGTGGTTACAATGAATCACGTGTATGGAATCTTATTCTCTTCCCACGTATGGGTATCATCCGCAATTTTGACAGCGGAAATTATGCTCCTGTTCTTGGTGGTGGTATCGAGTCTACTTGGAAGCTTTCAAAGCGTGTAAGCCTCTATCTTGATGCTGCTTGCATGTTTACAACAAATGGTTTCCAGCCATATGTAACAGATGGCAAGCCTTTCGCAGCAAACAACATCGTTGCTGTTGATCTCGGTTTGACTTTCAACCTTGGCAAGACTGGTTGGTCTAAAGCTGTTTCTCTCGAAGATTATGAGGCTCTTTCTGCTGAGGCATGCTCTAAGCTCGCAGCACTCCGTTCACAGCTTAAAGCTGAGCAGGATGAGAACGCACGCCTCCGTGACCTCCTCGCTAAGCAGCCAAAGGCTACTGCTAAGCCAGTTGCAGAGAAGATCATCACAAGCAGTGCAGCTTCTGTATTCTTCGATATCAACTCTTCTAAGCTCAACTCTAAGAAGGATCTCATCAACATCGAGTCTATCGCAACTGCTGCAAAGAACTCTGGTGCAAAGGTTGTTGTAACAGGTTCTGCTGACAGCAAGACAGGTTCTTCTGCTTACAACCAGAAGCTTTCTGAGGCTCGTGCTCAGGCTGTTGCTGACGAACTCGTTAATCTCGGTGTAGAGCGTTCTAAGATCGAAGTTAAGGGTGTAGGTGGCGTGAATGACGTTGCTCCATACAACCTCAACCGTCGTGCAGTTATCGAACTCAAGTAATTGATAGATAAAATGAAAATTAAGGCTGCCTTATTAAAAGGTGGCCTTTTTTTGTGTCTTTGTATGAGAGAGAATTTCTTTGGAATCCTATCTAAGGAAATGGTTTCTTGAAAAAATCCCCAGTTTCTCTTCTGTTTCTTCTTACTAATTCTGGCTGCTTGTAAGCGTTTGGTATTTATTTTGTTCTGGTGAATCTGTAATTTTGTATAACCGATGTGCCTACATCGATAACACTGTGTGGAGTATGCCGATATTTCGATGTGGGGTACATCGATTGTGTTTTTGTTTATGATTTTTGATTCATAAAAAATATCGGGTACCAATAATATATTTAAGTAAGAAAATATACTTTGCGCTCTTTGGACTCTTGTGTATTTTTTTTTGTATGGCGCCATAATGGCTGAAAAATCATGCTGACGATAGTGTGTATGGCACTTTGTTGTGTATTTTTTTAAGAAATGGAGGTTGTTTTAAAAAAAAGAGTTTATTTTTTTTTGTTAGTTCGGGAAAAAGTTGTACCTTTGCAGTGCTTTTGAAAAAAGAGCCTCGGGGATTGAAGCGACGGGATGTAGTACAGTTGGTAGTATACTTGGTTTGGGACCAAGGGGTCGCACGTTCGAGTCGTGTCATCCCGACCAGCGAAGAGGTTTTTTTGAAAAGGTAACGGGATGTAGTACAGTTGGTAGTATACTTGGTTTGGGACCAAGGGGTCGCACGTTCGAGTCGTGTCATCCCGACTAACAAAGGGCGTTTAGCTCAGCTGGTTCAGAGCATCTGCCTTACAAGCAGAGGGTCGGCGGTTCGAATCCGTCAACGCCCACGAAGGAAGACTTATGGTCTTCCTTTTTTTATTCTTTACTTAATCCTTTCAGACGCAGTTCTATTTACTTTGCCCCCTTTCTATATTCTTTTCTTTGTTGAAGTGTTTTGGGCTAAATTTAATTGTCCAGAATCCATTGTTTTTTGTACTTTGTATCTCGGTATTGAAATTGATGAGAAAAAAAACAAAAACATTCAATGTTCCACGTGTTTTGTGATGATTGTTCCACATAAAATGCTTATCTTTGCAAATGATTTTGTAAAGATGAGTATTTTTGTTGCAGGTATGAACCTTGTGTTTCTTCTATGGGTTTCGTTGCGAGAAAGATGCCGTCTTTAGAGTAAAGAATTGAATGATTTTTTCAAACCATTGTTGAAAAGAAGTTACTTTTCTAAGTTTGAAGTTTCTTTTTTAATGCACGATAATAGGATTTGATATGGGAAAAATTATAGCATTGGCGAATCAGAAAGGTGGTGTGGGAAAGACAACCACTGCAATTAATCTTGCGGCGAGTTTAGCGGCCCTTGATATGAAGGTGCTTGTTGTTGATGCAGATCCGCAGGCAAATGCGTCTTCTGGTTTAGGTGTTGACATTCAGCAGGTTGATACTTCTATTTATGATTGCATTGTCAATTCAACAGACCCCCATGAGGCAGTTTATACTACAGATATAGATGGGTTGGATGTTATACCGAGCCATATAGATTTGGTAGGTGCTGAAATTGAAATGTTGAATGTGAATAAGCGGGAGTTGGTGCTCAAGCGTATTCTGGATCCTCTGAGGGATGAGTATGACTATATCCTTATCGACTGTTCTCCTTCATTGGGAATCATCACTGTAAATTCTCTTACAGCAGCAGATTCAGTTATTATTCCTGTTCAATGTGAATATTTTGCACTTGAAGGGATTAGCAAGTTGTTAAATACGATAAAAATCATTAAGTCAAAACTCAATTCACGATTGGAGATTGAGGGATTTCTGTTGACGATGTTTGACTCTCGTCTTCGTTTGGCAAACCAAATCTATGAAGAAGTCAAGCGGCATTTTCAGGAATTGGTATTCAAAACCGTCATTCAGCGAAATGTCAAGTTATCAGAGGCTCCTAGTCATGGTATTCCTTGCATTCTCTATGATGCAACTTCCAATGGTGCGAAAAACTATATAGCTTTAGCCAAAGAGGTGGTATCTCGTGAGACAAAGAAATAGGGAAGTCGGATATTTTAATGAATATACATATATTAATATAATATGGCAGTAAGAAAAAAATTTGGTTCGGCCTTAGGGCGTGGTCTTGATGCCCTCATCTCTACAGAAGATGTCCGTACAGAAGGCTCGTCCACCATCAACGAGATAGATATTGCGCTGATAGAACGCAATCCTAACCAGCCGCGACATGAGTTTGATGAAACGGCACTTCAGGAATTGGCAGATTCGATTGCTGAGATTGGCATCATCCAGCCAATCACCCTGCGTGAATTGGAGAATGGGCGCTATCAGATTATTGCGGGTGAACGTCGTTGGCGTGCTTCTCAGCGTGCGGGACTTAAAACTCTCCCAGCATATATTCGTACTGCCAGTGATGAGAATGTCATGGAGATGGCGTTGATAGAAAACATTCAGCGCCAGGATCTGAACTCTATTGAAATCGCCTTGGCATACCAGCATCTGATTGATGAATACAATCTTACGCAAGAGAAACTGAGTGAACGTGTTGGCAAGAAAAGAGCGACTGTCGCCAATTATCTTCGTCTGCTTAAATTGCCAGCGCCAGTACAGGTTGCCATACAGAATCACCACATAGACACTGGCCATGCACGTGCTTTGCTTGCACTTGACGACCCTAAGGATCAGGTCAAGCTTTTCAATGAAATCCAAGATAAAGGATATTCCGTTCGCCAGGTTGAAGAAATCATTAAAAGCATTAATGAAGGTTCAGAAGAGGGTGTTCCTTCCGTAAAAACTCGTTCCAATTCTGCTTGTTTGACAGAAGAGATGGATACATTGCGTACTCAGCTTTCTAGTAAGTTAGGCCGAAATGTTAAACTGACCTGTTCGTCTAAAGGTTGCGGAAAGGTAACCTTTTCTTTCAAAGATGCAGACGATCTTCGTGCCATCCTTTCTTCATTGTAATCCTATATTCAATTAGATGCAAAGCTGTTGTGTAATCCGTATTTGGAACATTCTCCTATTGATGATGTTGACCTTTGTTCCAGTTCATGCACTGGGAATGAAGAATTGTGTCATATTGTTTGAAGGAGAAAGTCTGCCAGATACGGTACAGATGTCTGCAGAACATGATACGCTGTTCATTGAGGTTCAGGATATTGATGCTCCATCTGTTAGGGTGTTGGATATTAGTAATCCATCTAATGATAGTATGGCAATAGCAGATTCTGTCAGTGTTCATCCCGAACACGAAAAGGTTGTTGAAGCTATTTTGCAGAATATTGATACGACGGCTATGCGTTTTTCTATCACCGCAGATTCTTTGTTGCAGCTTGCTGCGCCTCAAGAAAAAGGACACTTTATTCCTAATCCAAAGAAAGCCATGTGGTTAGCGATGATTATCCCAGGAGGAGGTCAGATTTACAATCGGAAATACTGGAAACTACCTCTTGTTTACGGCGGTTTTATCGGTTGTGTGTATGTCATGACGTGGAACAATACTATGTATCGTGATTATTCGCAAGCCTACATTGACATTATGGACAGCGACGAAAACACCAAGAGCTATGAAAATTTCCTTCCAGACCATTACGACGTCACAGCCAATATGGATAGGCTCAAGGACCTTTTCAAACGCAAGAAAAACTACTATCGCAGATACCGTGACCTTAGTATGTTCTGTATGATAGGCGTATATGCCCTTTCCATCATTGATGCCTATGTCGATGCCGAGATGTCAAGCTTTGATATTAGCGACGACCTCTCTCTTAAAGTGAATCCAACTATCATTAATGAAAAACATTCAGTCATAAAAGCTCAAGGCATGAGTGCCCAGTCTTATGGATTGCAGTGTAGCCTGAGTTTCTGACACAAAACCCAAATATTTTATGATAAAAAGAAGACATATATTGACTTGCTTGTCGCTGTTCGTAGCCTCTTTTTCTTATGCGCAGAACGTGCAGACTTCAACCGACGATATCCCACAAGATGCAGTTGATATGCCAGAAGGTATGCTTATTAGTGAAGAACAGTTGATGAAAGACTACACTAATGCAACGAATCTCATTCCTGGAAAAGGAGAGGGACGCATATTGTCCTACGACGACTCCGTGCTTGTCAGCCGCCTTTCTCGCATTCCGACAACCATAGAGATGCCGCTCAATAATGTTACTCGAGAGTTCATTGGCACTTATAGCAACAAGATGGCCAATGCCGTTGCTGTGATGTTAGGCTCTTCCAATTTCTATACTCCTATCTTTGAAGAAGCTCTTGAGCGTTATGGGCTTCCGCTGGAACTCAAATACCTTCCAGTCATCGAGTCTGCCCTGCGTCCCACAGCCACTTCCAAGGCTGGTGCAGCAGGACTTTGGCAGTTCATGATTACCACAGGTAAGCGTTATGGTTTGGAGGTGAATACTCTTGTGGATGAACGTAGAGATCCCGTCAAGTCAAGTGATGCAGCAGCACGCTATCTTCGTGATCTTTATGAAATGTTTGGTGACTGGAGCCTGGCCATCGCAGCCTACAATTGCGGAGAAGGCAACATTCAGAAAGCCATCTTGCGTTCTGGCGAGAAAGATTCAGTTGATTTCTGGACCGTTTACGAAAGGCTTCCTCGTGAGACTCGTGGTTACGTCCCAGCTTTCATTGCTGCAACTTACATCATGAACTATTACTGCGAACATGGCATAGTGCCACATGAGGCAACCCTTCCGGAAGCAACGGATACAGTTGTTGTAAAGAAGGAACTCGGCTTCTCTCAGATTGCTTCTATGTGCAACGTAACCCTTGACGGACTTCGCGCTATCAATCCCCAGTATCGTCGTGATATAGTTCCCATCAACCATGTGCTTCGTCTGCCAGCCGTAGCAATGGAAGCCTTCATACAGAAAGAAGACAGCATATATTCCAGCTCTTCCAGTGATATGCTTACATCCAATGTGCGTCGCGCTGTCACAAAAGATGTAGGTTCTACCGCGACCTCAAGCAAAAGCAGTTCTTCTGCACGCTATGTGACCGTGCGTAATGGTGATACCCTTTCTGGTATTGCCAAGCGAAATGGGACAACCGTTGCTAAAATCAAACGGCTGAATGGTTTGAAGAGTGATTCTATACGCCCCAAGCAGCGGTTGCAAGTACGATAGATACGCATAAAAAGAGTCAAGAAGTTTATAATTCCTCCCTCAAAAACAGGTGCTTATGAATACGACACAGGTTAATGCTGAACTTGAAGAGAAGATGGTGAACGATGAGTTTCAGAGCTTAGTGGATGCCTATCTTGCCACCAAGCACAGAAAGAAAGTGGATATCATCACCAAGGCTTTTAACTTTGCGAAGCATGCCCACAAGGGCGTGCGCCGTCTGTCTGGTGAGCCCTACATCATGCACCCTCTCGCTGTGGCAAAGATTGTTTGCTGCGAGATTGGACTTGGCTCTACCTCCATCTGTTCGGCTCTTCTCCACGACGTGGTGGAAGACACTGAATATACAGTAGAGGACATTGAAAATATGTTCGGTCCTAAAATCGCCCAGATTGTTGACGGATTGACAAAAATATCGGGGGGAATCTTTGGTGACCACGCATCGGCACAGGCCGAAAATTTCAAGAAGCTTTTGCTCACCATGAGTGATGACATCCGTGTCATTCTCATCAAGATAGCTGACCGTCTGCACAATATGCGTACTCTTGGTAGTCAGGCTGTCAATAAGCAGTATAAGATTGCGGGTGAAACCCTCTATCTTTATGCACCGCTTGCCAACAGATTGGGACTCAATACCATCAAAACAGAACTCGAAGACTTGAGTTTCAAGTTTGAGCATCCAGAAGAGTATCAGGCCATTTCGCAGAAACTGGAAGCAACTAAAGACGAACGCGACACTGTGTTTGACAAGTTTGTTGCTCCCATCCGTGCCGAACTCGACAGTTTGGGCATTTACTACGAAATCAAGCAGCGTGTCAAATCGCCTTATTCCATCTGGCACAAAATGCAGACCAAGCACATTCCCTTCGAGGAAATTTATGATATATTGGCTGTACGCGTCATTTTCGAGCCTGAAGAAATAGATACAGAACTGAACGATTGCTTCAACATCTATGTAAAACTTAGCAAGATATACACTTCCCATCCCGACCGCACACGCGATTGGGTTAGCCATCCTAAAGCCAACGGCTATCAGGCGCTCCATGTCACCCTCATGTCCAAGCAGGGCGAGTGGATAGAGGTGCAGATACGTTCACGACGCATGGACGACATTGCCGAGAAAGGCTTTGCCGCCCACTGGAAATACAAAGACGGAGAAAAGACGGAGAACGCTTCTGAGATAGAACTTGACAAGTGGCTTGCCACCATCAAGGAGATACTCGATGATCCTCAGCCCGATGCGATGGACTTTCTCGATACCATCAAACTGAACCTTTTTGCGTCCGAAATATTTGTCTTTACTCCCAAGGGAGAACTGCGCACGATGCCAGCAGGAAGTACTACCCTCGACTTCGCTTTCAGTATCCACACCTTTGTGGGCAGCCACTGTATCGGTGCTAAGGTCAATCACAAGCTTGTACCAATCAACCATAAGCTTAACAGTGGCGACCAGGTCGAAATCCTCACCTCCAAGTCTGTCCGTCCTACACGTGAATGGCTCAATATTGCAACAACGGCAAAGGCGACTACTAAGATACTTTCCATCCTTCGTAAAGAAGAGCGTGAAGCACGCAAGACAGGCGAAGCACTTCTTGAAGAGTTTTTTCAGAAAAATGATATTGTCAAAGACACTCTTGCCATAGACAAACTTTGTGGCATTCACAATATGGCGAAGGCTGATTTACTGTATGTAGCCATAGCAGAGGGAAAAGTGGTTTTGGGACGTGGAGATATCGATGCCCTCAAAGAAAAAACTGAAGTTAACGGATGGAAAAAGCTTTTCTCTTTTGGCAAGAAAACAAAGAAACAAGATAAGAAGAAGGGTAAAGAAACTGTTGGTCCGGACTTTGACAAGAAGAAACTTCTTTCTCTCACAGAAGAGAGCGTCCAGAATAAGTACATCCTGTGCGACTACTGTAAGCCTATTCCAGGGGACACTGTTATGGGCTACATTGACGATGACCGCCATATTGTTATCCACAAGCTTCAGTGCCCTACTGCTGAACGTCTCAAGGCCAACCGCGGCAATCGAGTGCTGGGGGCCAAGTGGGAGATGAATCGCACTATGCTGTTCCCCGTTACTATCTATGTCAAAGGATTCGACAAACTCGGTTTGCTTCACAAGATGACGCAGGTCATCTCGCACCTCTTTGGCATCAATATCCGAAAACTTGAAGTAGAGTGCGACGATGGTATCTTCGAATGCACCATTCAGATGTTTGTTCACGACACAAAAGAGGTCGATGAAATCATCAACAGCCTTCGTGAAATCCCCGATGTAAAAGAGGCTACGCGTATTTAATTGGTAAGTTTTTGAGTTAATAATTAGCAAAAATATGGTTGTGCTAATTAGCTGCTAGAACTTGCCGATATGTCTCCTAATATCCCAATAGAAGCGTTCTGTGCAGAGATGCAATCCAGAACGCTTCTATGATTTTTGTGTGCACACGGTGTGTGTAATATAAAAAACACCGTGTTTGAAATATTACACACACCGTGTTTAAAATATTATGTAGGCGGTATGTATAAATAGTGTGAATTGATGTGTCAAATATTGTTTCATCGAACAGCTCTTAAAATTCTTATCGGTTTTTATTTGCTTAACCTTTGTCGTTTTCGCAGAAATTTCTAACTTTGTAACATTCATTAGAGATATTTTAAGGCGCATCAATCGTTTTTAAGCTTCTTTAACTAAATTTCTGTTTAAAAAGCATGGGGTATACGTTAGATGAGGTAGAAAAGCTTTGAAAGCAGAATTTATGACCTAAATAAACGAAAAATGAAAAAAAATGTCTTTTGCTTGATGGCATTATGCCTCAGCGCGCTGGCCATACAGGCGCAGCAGCAAGTGTTTACCATTGAAGGTTATGTAGATGAAGAGCTTATTGACTCGTGCTACAATATCTACTTGGGTGACGAATATTTCCATATTCAGGGTGAGAAGCCTGTTGCCACGGTGCCTGTGGTGAACAAGCGATTTACTTATTCCATCTCGCTCGAAAAGATGACTTGCGGACGCATTCGTGGCATTTTTCCAGGTAACGAACTGTGTTCGGCATGGGTTGACATCTTTTTTGTGCCAGGTGAGACTGTAAAGCTGAATGTGCATAACGGATATTATGACTTGGATAAGCCTTATAGTTACCAGAAAAAAATAGAACGTGCGGTCAATGCTGTCAGAAACGAGACTAATTGGATTTCGCCATATATGCCAAAGCTGAAAGGAAAAGCTTGGAAAGCCGTAGAAACGGATGATCTGTTTAGTACCGTTTATGTGAAAGAAGTCTATTTCGGGAAAGAAGAGACCGTGTTGCGCCTTTTGTCTGATTATTATTATTCTCCCATAGAAATTACGGAGAAGTCATACATTCTAGATGATAGAGGAAATAAATACCAGTTGAAACGTGCGATGTTTGGAGATCTCGAGGGTAATAATAGGCAGGATGTGCGTATTTTTGGCGCTTATTATGCTTTTGAACCAGTGCCCAAAGGGGCAAAAATACTGACCTTTGTCTGTCCTGGCTATGAAAGGATGAACATTCGTGAGGCGAAAATGAAAAAGAAGAAACCGAATTTCGAATTGAACATCCACGTGTCGGAAGGTATTGGCGATTCTGGCTATCTGATTG
>CAJGCU010000007.1 GCA_904501945.1 uncultured Bacteroidaceae bacterium | reverse complement strand
GGTTTGCAAGTTTATATTGCCTATGTGGACAACTTCGCCTTTGTTGTTGATGGATGCTGTTCCTGATATGTAGATGTGGTTACGATCTCCATACTGCATGAGTGTGCCGCGTTCGAATGTAACACCATATTCGTAAGTCTTGTTCAGGTGTGTTGGTGCATAGAGATAGCGTTGCTGCTGTGGGTCAAATCCCGTAAGAGCATAGCTTTCCATTTGCACGAGTGCTTTGGGGTTGGCTGGCGTTCCTCCTATTCCTGTTGATGAGATATAGTGAGTATCTTGGGTTAGGCCTTGTTCAACGAAACATTCACGTCTTGATTTGACGAGACCTCCATATTGAGTGTCAACATCGCGAACGAAGAACCATGTACGGATGCAGTTGTCTTTGAGAGTGGCATTGAAAAGTTTGAGCGTATCTATGTATGTGAATAAAGTTTTCCACGTCTGCATATAGGATGTGTCGGCACTTGTGTCGGTAATACCCATTGTCCAGATGTGCTTGTATCCATTATGTGTAACAATGGTGGCTCCATTCATGTTGCAGATATCAGTCCCTTTTTGGAGATAAATCCACAAAGCAACTTTTGAGCCGTCGAGAGGCGGTTGCTGTATGTAGGAAACTGTACAATCATCGGCATTGCTGATGAGAGACGCCTGATTGGTTGCATCGCTGAGAAAATAACGTTTGAAAACAGCTTTTGTACCAGAAGCTTGTTTTGATTGCATGAGTGCCTTTTCTGCTTCTTGTATGCGATTTATTTGTGCTTCAAAAAGTTCGCCTCGTGATTCAATGTGTAACATGGCGTGAATCTCGGTCACCTCGCCTGCAGAAAAGCTTGTCAGCTCTATTCTGGCTCCTAAATCTTCTATATCTATTGAATGATGTTCCATAACTGGATGCAAAGATAGTAATTAAATTTTATATATATGTGTGTTCGGACGAGATTTTGTGTTTTTACGTTTGGTGCACTTGTTTTTATTGTTTGTTGCGATGTCTCAAAATATCAGGTTCCTGCATAGCTGTGCATGCCTGTAAGCAGGTAATTGCAACCAAAATAAGTCATTAAAACGCTGAGGAATGCCAAACGGAGATAGAGTTTCATGTTTCTTTCATCGCGAAACCACGGTAGTATGCCAGGATGGAGCGGATAGATGTAGATGAGTAAAGTGATGAGTGCCCATGTTTCTTTGGGATCCCAATGCCAGTACCCCATGCTGTTTTTGCCCAAATGGCTCCCAAAATGATGCCTGTTGCCAGCAGAACCTCTGCCCAGATGAGCATGGTGCGGTCTGGACGAACAAGGAGCATGGCAAATAGGCAGTAAGAAATCATGATGGTGGTGACGTGTGAAGATAGCCACGGACTTTGTAGAATCGGTGTGAGTGAAGAGACTTGAGGGTCGAGCGCGCTAATATGGGCAACCAGCAATGTTGCTCCTGCAACAATCAGGGCTGCAGTTGCTTGGTTGTGCATAAAACAAGCAAGGACAAGAGATGTGAGGGCAATGACTTGTAGTGTCTCGTATGTATTAGAGAGAGGTATGTGCTCGGATATATACCAGCGAATAGCTAATGAGATTGATAGAATTAATGTGAGCGAGAGTTTTGCTGCTAATATGGTATAATGTGTCTTTTTTGTTGCGACTTTGTTTTTTAGGCGAAGGAAAAAGATGATGAAAGCCAAGATGAAACATGACGAGAAGAGTAGTGTGTTCCAGGGTATATCATTGTAGAGCAATTCTGCTTTCACTTTGCTTTTTGATAGCGGTTGGACACCCTCGGGCAGCCATTCGAAGAAAGAACCTCTTGTTTGCAGAAGGACGAGTGTCAGCTTTTCTTCTATGTCAGGGTATTGCCCTGAGGAGAAGCGATAGTTTTCATTCTCGTCAAAGAAGTCGAAGAAACTAGCATAATCCCCATTTGTTCCCAAGTGTTTTTTGATGTTATCTTGTTTAACTTTAATGATAGGTATGTTATTCCAAACTTGAGGATAAGAAATCCAAGAGAGTATGATTTGTTCGGCTGTAAGGCCTTGAAAAGAGTGTTTCCCTGATAATTTGACGATAAAGTCACTAGCTGGTGTGTTGAGAGGACACAACCGGTCATTGTAGATGACTTGAATGCTGCGTAAAGAATCCGCCTGTGCTCGCTCAACAATATGTGTGTCTGTAGCCATCGTATTGATAGGCAAAAAGAGAATGAAGCAGGCGAAGAAGAGTTTACTCTTTAATTTTTGTATGAGGCGTAATAGCCAGCGGAAATGTTTGGGCAAGCAAGTTAGCGAGGTGGTGATGGCTAGTATCCATAATGACAAGAACCACCAACTATTATAGATGATTTTTTTTAGCAGTTGCTGCGCTTGTACTATTTTCAACAAATGTGGCAATGCCCATGATGATGATAAGTAGGGTGTAAAGCACGAAAGCAATACGCTGGAGATGTCTTTCTATGTTCTTGAGTTTTGTCATCAGAAAAAGTAATGTTTCCCTTTTGTTAGGAATATTAGGATACAAAGTTACATAAAATGAGGCTAATAATGAATACAATAGAATAAAGTTTTTTTCAAGCAGAGATTTCGGTAACGTGTTTTTTTGTTTGTAAAAAATAAATTATTACCTTTGTGGCCGATTTCAGCCTGTTGGCGTTAAATAAGAAAATAAGAGAGTATTTACTAATTAAAAACAACTATGGACGATTATCCGGCGAATAGTATTAAGTGCCTGGGATAAGACTCACCTCTCGCGTGGAGTTGCATGGGTCTTTGCCCCGATTTTTTACTGTTCAATCATAGACAAGCAAAGATTCAGACAACAATGCGTACATTCTGGAATTTTAATGGCGGCATCAAACATATTGATGCGTGGGAGCCAAACTGTTGGGTACAGATTACTTGCCCTGCCGATGAAGATAAAGAGTTCTTGGAAAAGGAACTTGGCATGCCCGATTATTTCATGGAGGACGTTTCTGACGCAGATGAGCGTGCCCGTTACGATATGGATGAAGGGTGGCTCATGATTATTTTGCGTATTCCACATTTAAAGAGCGTGTCTTCTCGAAGTCCCTATACGACTATTCCTTTAGGTATTGTGTTAAAAGGGGATAAAATCATTACTATTTGTAATCAGGAAACGCGTATGATGCTTGATTTTGTCAATCATCAGATGCGAAGAGCGGAGGGTTTTACCGATGCTTCAGACTTGGTTTTTCGTCTCTTTTTGAGTGCCTCTGTTTGGTATTTGAAATATCTGAAGCAAGTGAATGGCATCATTGAGAAGGCAAAAAGAGATTTGGATAAGCATATTGACAATAAAGACCTTGTGAGTTTGTCAAGGTTGCAGGATTCGTTGACGTATTTCGGCACTTCAATTAGAGGCAACGAGTCGTTGTTGAGTAAGCTGAAATTCAGGTTGCCTGTGGATGAGTTGGATGCAGAACTGATCGAAGACGTAAATATTGAGATGAATCAGGCAAGAGAAACGACAGCTATCTATATCAACATCCTTGATTCGACTATGGATACCTACGCGAACATTATTAATAATAATATGAATACTGTAATGCGACTGCTGACATCGCTAAACATGATTATCCTCTTTCCTACGTTTATTACCAGTATGTTTGGTATGAATTTGAAAAATGGAATGGAGGATTGGAACTTGGGTTTCCCTGTTGTTATTGTTCTTTGTGTGGTCTGCACGGTAATGTCGCTGTGGTGGTTCCGTAGGAAAAAATGGCTGTAATGTAACGTCGGTTTACCAATATTGTAATGATTTGTGCCATTTTTACGGTTTTTAACCATAAAAAACCGACAAAGTGATATGTCATTCTTTATTTATTGGTAAATTTGCATTAAATTTTTTGGTAAAAAGAAACGTTTTTTAAGCGTAGCAAAATATACAATCAAACAATAAAAACATGAAAAAGTACAATTTTAATGCTGGACCTTCTATTCTTCCTCGTGAAGTGATAGAGCAGACTGCACAGGCATGCCTTGATTTCAATGGCTCTGGCCTCTCTTTGATGGAGATTAGCCACCGTGCAAAGGATTTCCAGCCCGTAGTTGACGAGGCTGTAGCTCTTTTCAAGGAACTTCTCAACATACCAGAGGGATACTCGGTAATCTTCCTTGGAGGTGGTGCTAGTCTTGAATTCTGTATGGTTCCATTCAACTTCCTCGAGAAGAAGGCCGCTTATCTGAATACCGGTGTTTGGGCAACAAAAGCAGAGAAAGAAGCAAAGGCATTTGGAGAAGTTGTGGAAGTGGCATCTTCTGCAGACAAAAACTTTACTTACATCCCTAAGGATTTTGAAATCCCTGCTGATGCTGACTATCTCCACATCACAACGAATAATACAATCTATGGAACAGAAATTCGTGAAGACATCGATTCTCCAATTCCACTGATTGCAGATATGTCATCAGACATTTTTAGCCGTCCTATTGACGTGAGCAAGTATACGATGATTTATGGTGGTGCACAGAAGAATCTCGCTATGGCAGGTCTTACTTTCGTTATTGTGAAGGAAGATGCTCTTGGCAAGGTTTCTCGCCACATCCCAACACTGCTTGACTATCGTACTCACGTGAAGAAGGGCTCTATGTTCAACACTCCTCCTGTTGTGCCAATCTATTCTGCTCTCATGAATCTTCGTTACATCAAGGCTCATGGTGGTGTTGAGGCTATGCAGAAGTTGGCTGAGCAGCGTGCTGAAATCCTTTATGCTGAAATTGACCGCAACAAGCTTTTCGTTGGTACAGCAGAGAAGGATAGCCGTTCACTCATGAATATCACATTTGTATTGAAGCCAGAATATCAGGATCTTCAGGACGAATTCCTCAAGTTCGCTACTAGCCAAGGTATGGTTGGTGTAAAGGGACATCGTGATGTTGGTGGTTTCCGTGCTTCTTGCTACAACGCAATGTCTATAGAAGGCGTTCAGGCACTTGTGAAGTGCATGCAGGAATTTGAGGCAATGCATTAAATAAAACAATAGTAAAAGTCCTAGAATTTCCAGCATTTTGGAAATTCTGGGGCTTCTAATTTTTATAAATTATGGCAAAAGTTTTAGTTGCAACTGAGAAGCCCTTTGCTGCTCCTGCGGTTGCTGGTATTAAGGAAATTATTGAAGGCGCTGGTTTTGAACTTGCTCTTCTTGAGAAATATACAGAGAAATCTCAGCTGTTGGAAGCTGTAGCAGATGTAGATGCTATTATCATTCGCTCTGATAAAATCGATGCAGAGGTGCTCGATGCTGCCAAGAACTTGAAAATTGTAGTTCGTGCAGGTGCTGGATACGACAATGTTGATCTTGAGGCTGCTACAGCTCACAATGTAGTGGTAATGAACACTCCAGGTCAGAATGCTAATGCTGTGGCAGAACTTGTGCTCGGCCTTCTTGTGTTTGCAGTTCGCAACTTCTACAATGGCAAGGCTGGTTCTGAACTCATGGGCAAGAAGCTGGGTATTCTTGCATTTGGTAATGTTGGTCGCAACGTTGCCCGTATTGCTAAGGGCTTTGGTATGGAGGTTGCTGCTTATGATGCATACTGTCCTGCAGAAATTATTGAGGCTGCTGGTGTTCATGCAGCAGCATCACAGGCTGAGCTTTTCGAGACTTGTGACATCGTTTCTCTCCACATCCCAGCAACAGCTGAAACAAAGCAGAGCATTAACAAGGCACTTGTGGGCAGCATGAAGAAGGGTGGTATTCTCATCAATACTGCTCGTAAGGAGGTTATCAATGAGCCAGAACTTATTGAACTTCTCTCTGAACGTACAGACCTTAAGTACATCTCAGATATTAAGCCCGATGCTGATGCTGAGTTCGCTCAGTTCGAAGGTCGTTACTTCGCTACACCAAAGAAGATGGGTGCTCAGACTGCTGAAGCTAACACTAATGCAGGTCTTGCTGCTGCTAATCAGATTGTTGGCTACATCAAGGAGGGTATCACCAAGTTTCAGGTAAACAAGTAAAAGTAATTGAAATAGGGTTTTCTTTAAGAAAACCAAATCGTCCATAAAGAGAGCCGCACCTAAAACATAGGTGCGGCTCTCTTTAGTTTTTTCTATTCTCGCATTTTTATGACGATATCGTTTTGCTGTCGGCATGTGATTGTACACATCTTGTACATAAGGTGCGTTTTCGCTAAAAGTGCGCTAAAGCTGTTGTCGTGCCATTGTACATCTATTTTTTCATTGTAATACTTTAAATGTGCAAGGCCGGAACTGAAAGCTGCAAGAGATGAAAATTATCTTTAAAGAAAACTCATGTAAGAATATACGAAGAGGGGGGGCAGGCTGTTTCTCTGCCGTGTTTGCGCCGAGCCCTATATCGTAATTGCGATGAAAGGCTTAACGTAATTGCGATAAAAGACTTAACGTAAATACGATGTAAGGTGTGGCAGATTGATGATGAAGGAATCTGCAATCCTGGTTTGTGAAGGGAGAGATGCGCTAAAAGCGAGAAGAGGATAATGGCAATCCTTTCAGATGCGCTTGCTTTGCTGAAATAATGCGTGAGAATGGATAAAAAAGGGGCTTTCGTTTGGGCATTCCGAATGAAAGCCCTAACTTTGTAGGCGAAACAAGGGTGATGACCGATGTTCAAAGAATGCCTTGTTCGCCATTAGATGCCTTTCATCAGAAAAGGCGAGTTGAAAATGTAATTATAATTTAATAATAAGTATATGGCAATAGTAAAACCTTTCAAAGGTGTACGTCCTCCCAAGGAACTGGTGGAGGAAGTGGAAAGTCGCCCATACGACGTGCTTGATTCTGAAGAAGCTCGTGTTGAGGCAGGCGACAATGAGAAGTCTTTGTATCATATCATTAAGCCAGAGATAAACTTTGAGCCTGGCACAAGCGAGTATGACCCTCGCGTTTACGAGGAGGCTGCTCGCCAGTTTGCTAAGTTTCAGCAGAACGGATGGCTGGTTCAGGATGAGAAGGAACAGTACTACATCTATGCGCAGACTTCATGTCTGCCAGCTAACGGCAATCAGGAGAAGACTCAATATGGCATCGTAGTTGGCGCATATAGTGGCGATTATCAGACAGGTGTAATCAAGAAGCATGAACTGACTCGCGCTGACAAGGAGGAAGACCGTATGAAGCATGTGCGTGTGAACGATGCGAATATCGAGCCTGTATTCTTTGCTTATCCTGATGATGAGGTGCTGCTGCAACTGATTGACAAGTATGCCAAGACTGCACCAGAGTATGACTTTGTTGCTCCTATCGATGGTTTTGGACACAAGCTTTGGGTGGTAAGTGATGATGAGGATATGAAAACTATTACAGAGCGTTTTGCGAAAATGCCAAACCTTTATATAGCAGATGGCCATCATCGCAGTGCCGCTGCTGCATTGGTAGGGGCGGAGAAGGCAAAGCTGAATCCAAACCATCGTGGTGATGAAGAATACAACTATTTCATGGCTGTATGTTTCCCTGCAAGCCAGTTGACGATTCTTGACTACAACCGTGTCATCAAAGATTTGAACGGCTTGACATCAGAGGAGTTTATCAAGGCTCTTGAAAAGAATTTTGTTGTCGAGAAAAAGGGTGCTGCAGAGTATCGTGCACAGGAACTGCATGAGTTCTCTCTCTATCTGGAAGGAGAGTGGTATTCGCTCAAGGCTAAGCCTGGCACATACGATGAGAATGACCCTATAGGTGTACTGGATGTCAGCATTTCTTCAAAATTGATTCTTGATGAAATCCTTGGCATAAAGGACCTTCGCCGTGACAAGCGCATTGACTTTGTTGGAGGTTTGCGTGGTCTTGGTGAACTGAAGCGTCGAGTGGACAATGGCGAAATGAAGACGGCTTTAGCTCTTTATCCTGTGACGATGCAGCAAATTATGGATATTGCTGATTCTGGAAACATTATGCCTCCTAAAGCAACTTGGTTTGAACCTAAATTGCGTAGCGGTCTTGTCATTCATAAACTGTCCTGATGGATAGCTATAAGACCATAAAATCGTTATCAGAAGGTGCATATAGCGAGAAACGTAGCAAGTTTCTCGCTTTTGCTATTCCTGTTCGTTCTGTCGAAGAGGTGAAGCAGCTAGTGGCTGAGTATCAGAAGAAATATTACGATGCCCGCCATGTCTGTTATGCTTATATGTTAGGAGCAGAACGGACAGAGTTCCGTGCTAATGACAATGGAGAGCCTTCAGGCACAGCGGGAAAGCCCATTTTGGGGCAGATTAATTCTAATGAATTGACTGATATCCTGATTATTGTGGTTCGCTATTTTGGTGGAGTCAAACTGGGAACTTCTGGGTTGATAGTGGCTTACCGCTTGGCTGCAGCAGAGGCAATTGCTGCTGCTGAAGTTGTTGAAAAAACGGTGGATGAAGATGTCACGTTTTTGTTTGAGTATCCTTTCATGAATGATGTGATGCGTGTCGTGAAAGAGGAATCTCCTGAAATCATTTCGCAAGGATATGACAACGACTGTTCAATGACTCTTCGTATTCGTAAAGACTCTATGCCTAAACTGAGAGCACGATTGGAGAAAGTCAGCTCTTTGCGCTTTCTTGAATGATTTTGAAAGGATACAATAAGATAACGTTGAAATTTCAATCCTGCTTGTTGTCTTTTGCAACATGAAATTCTACAAACAGCATCCCTTGTTTTCTGATTATTTCTTTACTAAATAGCCGTTGGAATCGATGTGCTCTGCATCGATTCTTTGTTGAGGGGCATATCGATGTTTCGTTGTGAGGCGCATCGATTTTAAGTCCTGTTTTCTCCTTGAATATTCATTGAACATTTGTTGTTTATGGGAGATTTTGTGTTAAAATGATAATAAAACGGATGGAAATTCTTTGTTTAGGAGATTTTTTTTTACCTTTGTAAAATAGATATTGATAACCTTGAAGATTTTAGACATATATATGAGCAAAAATAAATATATCATTATAGGATTGATGTTAATTGCAAGCATTTCTTCTGCATGGGCTCAGAAGGTGGTGATAGGCAATTACGTCTTTCCCAAAGACAAAGCGACTTATTATGGCGAACTGGAAGGTGGAAAGCCTCACGGAAAGGGTAAGACAACCTTCAAGTCGGGCGATACGTATGAAGGTGAATATGTGAAGGGAAAGCGTCAGGGATATGGTGTTTACACTTTTACAGACGGTGAGAAGTACGAAGGCGATTGGCATCAGGATCATCAGCATGGCAAAGGTGTTTACTATTTTGCCAATAATAACAAGTATGACGGACTTTGGTATATTGACTACCAGCAAGGTATAGGTACGATGTACTATTATAATGGTGATAAATATACAGGTGATTGGTTTCAGGATCAGCGACATGGGCAAGGACGGTACACTTGGGCGAATGGCATTTATTATGATGGCGAGTGGAAAGAAGACAGGAAGTCTGGCAAAGGAATATATGACTGGCGAGATGGCTCTGTGTATGAGGGAGACATGGAAAATGATATGCGTAATGGACAAGGTAAATACACCTATGCCAATGGCGATTTCTATACAGGAGGATGGAAGGATGACATGATGCATGGCAAGGGCATCTACAAGTTCAAGAATGGAGATGTGTATGAAGGCGACTATCAGAATGGAGAGCGTACAGGACAAGGCATTTTTACGTATGAGGATAAAAGAAAGTATGTAGGTCATTTCAAGAATGGCCTGATGGACGGATTTGGCTCTTATACATGGCCCGACGGCTCGAAATATGAAGGATATTGGGTGGAGGACAAGGAGCATGGACAAGGAAAGTTTGTGGGTGCCAATGGCGATGTCTATGATGGAGGCTGGGCCAATGGTGAAATGAGTGGTGAAGGAGTTTTGCGTCTGGCAGATGGAACCAAGTTTAAGGGACAATTCAAGGAAGGCATGAAAAACGGAAAAGGCGTGGAAGAAACGCCCGATGGAATACGTTTTGAAGGTTCATACTTGAACGATTTGAAAGATGGTGCTTTTGTGGAGAAAGACAGAAACGGCACGGTCTTGCGCAAAGGTATCTATAATAGAGGCCGGTTGATGGGACAGTAATCCAACGCGCGAGTTGACAATAAATAAAAGGTGCTTAGTCCATGAGATTAGAGAATATATTAGAAGAGGTAAAGGTTTTGGCTGCAGAAGCAGGCGAATTCATAGCCGAACAGCGACTGAATTTCGACACGAGCAAGGTGGAAACGAAACACAGCCATGACTATGTCAGTTATGTGGACAAGGAGTGCGAAAGACGTATTGTTGCTCGCTTGAAAGAGATTATTCCAGAGGCAGGATTCATCACAGAGGAAAATACTGTGGAACAGAAGACTGAATCAACAGAATACTATTGGATAGTTGACCCGCTTGACGGAACGACGAATTTCATACACGACTTGGCACCTTATTGTGTCAGCATCGCTTTGCGTAACAACCAAGAAATACTGCTTGGTGTGGTATATGAAGTGACACGCAAGGAACTGTATAGCGCAGCGAAAGGTTTTGGTGCTTATCTTAACGGGATAAAGCTTCAGGTTTCTGGCATCAGCAATCTTGATGAGGCATTGGTGATGATAGGCTATCCTTATAATGCAGATGCTTGGAGGGAGTTTTGTTTGAACATGACGCGACAGCTTTATGGACGTTGTGCCAGTATACGCAGCAATGGCAGCGCTGAAACAGAATTGTGCTATCTTGCAGCAGGAAAGATTGATGTGTATTTCGAATCATTTATCCAGCCTTGGGATGTTGCCGCAGGAGCTTGTATATTGAAAGAAGCTGGAGGAAAGATTTCAGATTATGCAGGTGGAGACGATAAGTGGGAGAACGGACATCAAGTGATTGCCACCAACGGCTTGTTACATGAGTCTATGCTAAAAGAAATACAGAAGGCAATGCTTTAACTCGCTTTTAACTAACAATGATAAACCTTAAATAAATGATTCTAGACACACTTGATAATTTTGACAAATACGTTGCTTTGAACCCTCTTTTTCCAGAAGTTGCAGCATATTTGAAGAATAATAACCTTGCGGCTCATGCTCTTGGTCAAGAGCTCATTATTGATGAAGAACTTTTTGTCAATTATTGTGAGGTAAAAGGGAAAACACTTGAAGAAGCGAAAGTGGAAACACATAATAAGATGATTGACATTCAGATACCCGTTTCTTCGTCAGAAACAATGGGTTTTACGCCACGAAAGAATCTTCCCGATGTGGCGTATGATGCTGAAAAAGATATTAGTTTCTATGATGGTGCAGCAGAGAAGTATGTTACAGTGAATCCAGGGGAATTTATCATCTTTTTCCCTCAAGATGGACATGCACCATGTATTTCAGAATCAAAAGAATTTGTTAAAGTTATATTTAAAATTAAAGCGTAAACTATGGCAACATGTAAAAGAAAAGACACATCTTCAGAAAAGAAGTCTGCACCAAAGGTGAAGCATATAGGTTTGGTTAAGAACGACCCGTGGCTCGAACCATTTGAGGGAGCCATAGTAGGACGTCATCAGCACGTGCAGGACAAACTGTCTGAACTGACTCGGAACGGCAAACAAAGTCTTTCTGATTTTGCTAGCGGACATTTGTATTTTGGACTTCACAAGACTTCTAAGGGATGGATATTGAGAGAATGGGCGCCTAATGCCACAGAAATATATGTCGTAGGACAATTTAATGATTGGCAAGAGCAAGACGCTTATAAAATGGTTCGAAAGGACAATGGCAACTGGGAAATTCATCTCAAGAAAAGTCAAATGCGCCATGGAGAACTTTATAAGCTTAAAGTGAAGTGGGAAGGTGGAGAAGGGGAAAGAATCCCCTCATATGCCAACAGGGTTGTTCAAGATGAAACAACGAAGATATTTTCTGCACAAGTTTGGGCGCCAGATACACCTTATGTGTTTAAGAAAAAAAACTTTAAGCCCAACACAGCTCCGCTGCTTATTTATGAGTGTCATATAGGTATGGCGCAAGATGCAGAGAAAGTGGGCACATACATTGAGTTTAAAGATAATGTATTGCCACGCATCAAGAAAGACGGCTATAATGCAATTCAGATTATGGCAATTGCAGAACATCCTTATTATGGCTCTTTCGGATACCATGTCAGCAACTTTTTTGCGCCCTCCAGCCGTTTTGGTACACCTGAAGAATTGAAAGAACTGATAGATGCAGCACATGAGATGGGTATTGCCGTTATTATGGATATTGTTCATTCTCATGCTGTTAAGAATGAACTTGAGGGACTTGGAAATTTCGCAGGAGACGGTTGTCAATACTTTATGCAAGGTGGACGTCGTGAGCATCCTGCTTGGGACTCCCTTTGTTTTGACTATGGTAAGAACGAGGTAATTCATTATCTCCTTTCTAACTGCAAGTATTGGCTTGAAGAATTTAAGTTCGACGGATTCCGTTTTGATGGAGTAACATCCATGCTGTATTATAGCCATGGCCTTGGCGAAGCATTTGGAGGGTATGGAGATTATTACAATGGACATGAAGATGATGAGGCTATCGCTTACCTTACGCTGGCAAACCTTCTTATTCACGAAGTCAATCCTAAAGCTATAACTATTGCAGAAGAAGTGTCTGGTATGCCAGGACTTGCTGCTCCATTCAAAGATGGCGGCTATGGCTTTGATTATCGTATGGCGATGAACATTCCTGATTATTGGATTAAGACTATCAAGGAACTTAAGGACGAAGATTGGAAGCCTTCTTCTTTGTTCTGGGAAACAACTAATCGCAGACAGGATGAAAAGACCATTTCTTATGCAGAGAGTCATGATCAGGCTTTGGTAGGCGATAAGACCATTGTCTTCCGTCTTATTGATGCCGATATGTATTGGCACTTCAAGAAGGGTGATGAGAACTTTATGGCTAATCGTGGAATCGCTCTTCACAAAATGATTCGTTTGCTCACAGCATCTACTATGAATGGTGGCTATCTCAATTTTATGGGTAATGAATTTGGACATCCAGAGTGGATTGATTTTCCACGTGAAGGTAATGGGTGGGGATATAAGTATGCACGCCGCCAGTGGAATCTTGTCGATAATAAAGAATTGTGTTATCACTATTTAGGCGATTTTGACGAAGCTATGCTTTCGACTATTAAGTTGGTCAAGAACTTCCAGAAGACTCCTGTTGTAGAAGTGTGGCATAATGATGGTGACCAAATACTCGCTTATTCGCGTGGTGACCTCTTGTTTGTGTTTAACTTCTCGCCCAACAGGTCTTATACAGACTATGGTTTCATCGTTCCTCATGGCAGTTATGATGTTGTGCTCAATACTGACAACAAACTCTTTGGCGGCAATGATTTGGCTGATGATTCTGTTCGCCATTTCACCAACTACGACCCAATTTACGAGCGCGATGGTAAAGGTTGGCTCAAACTGTATATACCAGCACGTTCAGCAGTAGTTCTTCGTAAAAATAAAGAATGAGAGTGAATTCATATAGAACACGTAAGCAGAAGACCGCAGGAATGATTCGTTATTCCTGTGGCATTCTGTTTATGCTTTTTTCTTTCTGCTACCTCTATTTCTTGCAGGGTGAAATTCTTGCCGAAGCACAATTTGTCTATTCTAGAGGAATTACCTCGTACGATATGCTTTTGGGGGCAATTATTACAACTATGGTGTTGCAGATTGTACAATGGGTGGTAGCTACGGCTTCAGGCTTGCCTTCACGTTGGCATGCACTTTCCTATCTGCCGTCTATGCTCATTCTTGCAATCCTCACCAATGTCAGCAAAGAGGTGCTTGTCGATTTCACATTGGGTAAATGGGTTTGGATTGCTCCATCTGTTCTGCTGTTTTATGTCTTGTTCGTTTTTGGGGCAAGAAAGTTTTGTGATGGATATAGCGTTTATGCTTCTGACTTGAAGTCTCAAACGTATCCAAACTACATCATCTTGTTTATTCTGCTGTTGATAACAGGAAGTGTTTCTCGAACTCCTGATGTGTATTATTATGAATTAAAGACGGAGAGGCTCATCCTTGAAAAAGATTATGCAGCAGCTGTGGAAGTGGGGAAAAAGTCCCTTCGCACAACGCCACGCCTTACTCAGTTGCGTATGTATGCCTTGGAACGTCAGGGGCTGCTTGCTGAACGTCTTTTTGATTATCCTCAACACGATGGTTCACAAGGGCTTTTGAATGTGGCAGATACATTTTTCTATAATAGAATTTCTTCACAAGAGATATGTGCATTCTTGGGTGCCTACTGTGGTAAAAACGTGAAGACTGCTAGCCAATACTATCAATTGGTTTTTGCCGATTCGTTGTGGAACAGGCATACTGTTGATTACTATTTGTGCAGTCTTTTGCTTGATAGAAAGTTGAAGGAATTCTATGATAAGCTGCTTCTTTATTACAACCTGTCTGATACGATAGCTGGCGCCTACGAGAATCTGCCAAAATCTTATCGCGAAGCTCTCTTGCTTGTTGGAGATTCTGACTATGTGATACAGGGAAAACTCGTCGTTGGTGGTGACACTTTGGCCGTTTTCAAGGATAAGGATATAGTCATGCAATTCAAAGACTATCATGACCGTAAGACTGGCTTGTCAAATGAGACAGAGCGCATCAATAAAACCCATCGGGAGTTTGGTAAGACATATTGGTGGTATTACGATTTCAGCCATCTTGCAAAAGGAGAATTAAGAAAGCGTTAAACTGTTTTTATGAAAATAAGCGGTCGGACGAAAGCAATTTTCATCCTGGCGTATCCTATTGTTATTGCGCAGTTGGGTACTATTATTCAGGGTTGGGCTGATACTATTATGGTGGGACAGTATGGGACACCTGAACTTTCGGCTGCAGGCTTCGTCAATAATATTTTCAACCTTAGCCTTTATTGTTTGCTTGGCATATCTTATGCAACGACACCTATAGCTGGTGCTCTTTATAGTCAAGGGAAATTCTGCCAGTTATTGCGTGTTTTTCGCGAAAGCAATGCTGTTAATCTGTTGACAAGCCTGGTTGTTGTCTTGTTGCTTCTCTTGCTTTATTGTAACATCAGCCATCTTGGACAGCCTGTTGAACTTCTGCCTCTTATTCGTCCTTATTTCATCACTCTGCTCATCTCTCTTCCATTTCTTTCGCTCTTCAATTCGATGAAACAGTTCTTCGATGCTTTAGGTGATACGAAGACCCCCATGTGGACAATGATAGGCAGCAATATTCTCAATGTCATCCTAAACTACTTCCTTATTTTCGTGTTCGATTTGGGACTTTTGGGGGCAGGCATCGCGACACTTGTAGCACGAATCTCGATGCCTCTCTTGATGTACATTGCTATCGTTAGAGGTCCGTTGTTAAAATCTTCTGATTTTCAGCAGATAAAAACTCAGTCTCAATCTTTCAGGATTACTTGGGACGGCATGTATGCTTTGCTTCGTCTAGGCATACCCATTTCCGTTCAGCTCAGTCTCGAGACCTGTGCCTTTAGTGTTGGTGCCATCTTTATGGGATGGATTGGGGCTACAGCTCTTGCGGCCCATCAGGTTATGGGTACAATCAGCACGCTTGCATTTATGGTGTATTATGGCATAGGAGCTGCTGCAGCCATCCGTATGGCGCATTATAGAGGGAGGAGCAATTGGGAAGAGGTTCGCAAGACTGCAGCAGCGGCTTTCAAGATGTCCCTTGTTTTTGGCGTTATAATTGTTTTCATCATTTATAGTGCTGGTACCCCTCTCGCACGTATTTTTACTTCTAGCCAAGATGTCACATATCTTCTTCTGACTTTTATGCCCGCTTTTCTTTGCTATCAGATAGGCGATTGTCTCCAGATAACCTATGCTAATGCTTTGCGTTCTGTCGAAAATGTTCGTCCCATGATGCTTTATGCCCTCATTTCCTTCGTGCTTATAGGCATACCTCTTGCGTATTTTCTGGCATTTACTCTCGACATGGGGGCGCTTGGCATCTGGTGGTCATATCCTGCTTGTCTTACTGTGGCAGGCCTTTCCTACTATCTGCAATTTCAGAAGACTGTTAAGGCGCGCACAGCAGACTCTATAGAATAGGTGTGATCTTGATGTGTTTTTCGCCGATTTTACGTTGCACCTTTCATTGTAATTACGTTGCACCTTTCATTGTAATTACGTTGCACTATTTATCTAATCATATTGGAAGTTGTTTCTGAAAAGAAAATTTAATGATATTATGCTCATGTGGTAGGGTGTTAGAGATTGGAATGTTAATTTTTCAGTATGTTTATTTATGTTTCAGCAATTATAACTATATTTGTAATTCAAATTTATGAAATGCTAAATCGTAAGTTGCAAATATTATATTTCATGCTCGCAGGATGTTTTCTTGCGTTGTTGCTGGGATGTGGACAACCCGATGATGCAGACAAGAGTGTGATAGATTCTCTTAATGACAGGGTCAACCGCATGAAATATACTTCGCTGGACTCTGCTTTGCTGTGTGCTGATGAGATTCTGACAACGTTTGAGAGGACAAGTTATCGTGACGGGATACATGAGGCAATGCTGAATAAGGGTAGTGTGTTTGGTTTGCAAATGGATTATGATTCAGCACAGTATTACTATAAGGAAGTGCTGGGCCATTCGAACAATGATTTGATGAAAAGCATTGCTGATGTCGATATGATGTCTGTGTGTCTGGTCACTTCGATGAACAAGGAGTTTTATGACTATCGCAGCGATGCCCATGAAAGATTTGCGAATGTGGAAGAAGAAATTGCGAGCATAGATGAGCATCAGAGGATGATATGGAATTCTGTAATCGCAAAATACCATTTTGTGTCGCTGAACTATTTCTTGAAGATGCGCCAGAAAGCAGGTGCTAAAGAGGAATTTGAATGGCTCGAAGACAACAGGAATGTTTTTTCTTCAGATTCTACGTTGCTGGCCAATTATTTGTTTCTCAGGTCAGTGTATATCAGTTGGGAGGAATCTGAAACAGATGATGAAATATGGTATAGCCAGTTAGGCTTGTTGTCGCTTAGCAGATTGAAGGGATATGTGTATTTTGAGATTTTAGCAGCAAACAATCTTGCAAAAAATATCTTGCAAGGAGGAGAATTGAAACCTTCGAGGAGGGTGCTGATTGAAGAGATGCTTGGTGTGGAAGATGGAACGGATTTAAGCTATGCCTTGGCAACGCATAGCTTGATGCTGGCTAAACAGTATGGGAACGATTATCTGACAGGAATGGTGCTTATCACATTGTCGGATTATTACCTGCAAAAAGGAGAATATGAGGCTGCTTTGATGCAAGTGGAAGAAGCCTTGCAACTGATAAATGCACACCACAGGAAACGCTATGGCACTTCTGATGAATACGCAGATGACATTTTGTACACTTATTTGGAATCTGGTGACACTTTATCCACAGAACTTAAATGGATAGCAGATCCCAATGTTACAGCTGTTCCAGAGTGGATGGCTCTTGTGAGGGAACAGCTTAGCGTTGTTTATGGCGCTATGGGGTTGAAGCAGGAATCAGATTATAATCATAATATTTATTTTGACATTCTTGATGCAACACGTCAGGACCTTCGTGTGCAGCAAGAAGAGGAACATCTCCAAGAAGAGGAAAGGCTGCTGAATTTTCTTTTGAGCCTTTTCGTTGTTGTCATTATTGTTTTGGCATCATTCCTGTTTGTCTATAACAAAAAGAGTCGTATTAAGTATCAGAATAAAGTGGGAATGCTTGGCGAAGTGATAAGCATCTGCAAGCATCTCCCAAGCGCGTTGACGGAATCTATTGAAGATGAAGACGAACTAGATCAGGCGCTGCATGACATTGCTGATAGAGATGTCGTCAGAATATTTCCTCAATTCAAAGATAGGGATTGGACAAAAGAAGATTTGAAGACAATCAAAGGACTTGATGGAGAAATATTCCATGTCCTGCTTGTCTTCTACAGATGGGTAAGAGAGAAGGGCATCCAGCAGATAAACTTTACAGCTAAGAAAGAACTGCTGGACAGCAAGACTTATCTTACACAAAGAAAGCTAGAGGAAGATAAGCGTCGATACTTGGAGAAACTTACTTCTATGTCCATTGTCAATGGTATTACTCCATTTCTTGATAGGGCTTTGCACGAGGTCAGCCAGTTAAAAGCATCTGACACGAGAAAGAATAGTCGCGAGAAATTCATCTATCTAGGCGAGTTGATTGATAAAATCAACGAATACAATATTGTGCTTGGCTATTGGGTGAAGATTCGCCAAGGAATATTGGCTTTGAATGTTGAGAATTTTGCTTTGCAGCCTTTGCTTAATACGCTAAAGCAAAGTTCTAAGGCCTTTGAGATGAAAAACATTTCATTATCTGTTGATGACACAAATGGGGTTGTGAAAGCAGATAAGGCGCTGACGCTTTTTATGATGAACACTTTGCTCGATAATGCGCGAAAATATACACCTCAGGGAGGAAGCGTAATTCTTGCTGCAAAAGAGCATGAGAAATATATAGAAATTTCAGTAGAAGACTCTGGCTATGGAATGTCAGAGCAAGATGTTGAGATTCTGAACAACTCAAAAGTCTATGATTCAAACCTTATTGGTGAAGGAAATCAGTATGTGGAAGATATCAAACAAAACAAGGGGTTTGGATTTGGATTGATGAATTGCAAGGGCATCATAGAGAAATACAAAAAGACGGGATCCGTTTTTTCTGTCTGCACGTTTGGAGTGGAAAGCAAGATGGGAGAGGGAAGTCGCTTTTTCTTCAGACTTCCCAAAGGTGTGCTTAAAAATGTATGCAGTCTTTTACTTCTTTTCTTTAGCAGCATCAACGTCTATGCTTCTGAATTCTTGAAGCAAGCGGAAATGTACACGGACAGCGTTTTCACAGCAAATGTGCATGGCCGATATGATGATGCCATTGTTTTTGCAGACTCTTCTATTTCATACTTCAATCAGCATTATTTGAAGATGAATCCTGATGCAGATGAAGAAAACCTGATGCTGCTTAGAGGTCGAAAGATGGCTGAACTTGTATGGTTTCAAGATGGATTTGATACCAATTATGAATCTATCATTATGTTGAGAAATGAGGTGTCGATTGCTGCATTAGCATTGAATCAGAACAAGTTATACCACTATAATAATGAGATATTAACTCAATTATATACTCTGGCCAGCACAGATCCGGCCTTAGAAGAATATTGTAATTCGATTAAAAGTGCCAACAGAAACAAAAAAACAATTCTGATATTGCTAGGTACAGCAATCTTCTTGGTCATTACGATGTATTATTTTTTGCATTATCGACATCATCTCCTTTTTATGTTCAACTTACGGCAGTTCATCAGATTGAACAATGCCATCTTTACATCTTCTGAAAACTCGCTGATGAAGGATTTCCATGAGAATCTGTCAGATATAAAACAATGTGATACAGTAGGATTGATGACTGTTTCAGAAGAAGAATCTGGTAAATTCCATTTTATGTTTGCTGGAAATGAAAGTAAACGAAATGTGTATGAAAGTCTGATGCTTTCTGCGTATCAGCAGAAGAAGGAGTTTGTCAGCGAAGAAGGTGGATTTCATGCTTATCCATTGTGTATAAATGATAAGGATGAATTGGTTACAGGAGTTGTTGGCGTATGTTACAACGATGTGAACATGACTGAGGAGGAACTGCTGATTATCAACCTTGTCATACAATTCATGAGCATTCATTCTTATTTTTCATTCCACAAGGCAGAAGAAATGAACGAACTTCTTGAATTGAAGGAAGACGAGCGCATCCGTGTTGAGCATGAACAGCAGAAAGTTTATGTGAGAAACCAGATTTTGGATAATTGCCTTTCGACGTTGAAGCATGAGACTATGTATTATCCTAACAGAATCAAGCAGATAGTAGATGCCGTTGTTGAAAATCCTGATGTCCCTGTTAGCGCTCAAACCATTGATGACATCAAGGAGTTGACTACCTACTATAAGGAAATATTTACATTGTTAAGCACATGTGCAAGCAAGCAGGTAGAGACTGTCTTGTTTAAGCGAACCGTGATTCCTGTACAAAAGATTGCAGATATGGCTATGTCTTCTTTTTCCAGACAACAGAAAAATAACAAAAGCAAAGGTCTTCTTCATATCTCTTCAGTACCGTCAAAACATATATACGGAGATGCTATATTCCTTCAAACTCTTGTTGACAACATTATTTCATTGTATTTTGAACATAATTCAGGTGGAGATTTGCAACTGGGTTTTGATTTTTCAGACAGTTTTGCTAAATTTGCATTCACAGATACAAGATATCAATATGCAGAGGAAGAACAATCTCAAGTTTTTTATATTGACAATGTAAAATATGACAATACAAAAGATACCTTGACTGGAGTACAATATTTGCTCTGCCGTCAGATTATACGGGAGCATGATGCTTACTCGCCTCGACGAGGATGTCGTTTGTATGTTGAAAATCAAATAGAAGAAAGCGGCTCAACCTTTAATTTTACGCTGCCTTTAGCAAACTAAAACTCAAATAAGATGAATCCATTCAAAGTTATAATAGTAGAAGATGTGGCTCTTGAGATGAAGGGCACAAAAGAAATCTTTCGTTCAGACATTCCTGAAGCAGAAATAGTAGGTACTGCCATGAATGAGAATGATTTGTGGAAACTTATGCGTGATAATCAGCCCGATATGGTTTTATTAGATCTTGGGTTAGGAGGGTCTACAACTGTTGGTGTTGATGTGTGCAAGCAATTGAGACGCCGTTATCCAGATGTTCATGTCCTCATTTTCACAGGAGAAATTCTGAATGAGAAACTTTGGGTAGATGCATTGGATGCAGGTACAGATGGAATTATCTTGAAGAGTGGTGAATTGCTCACGAGAGGTGACGTAAAGAGTGTGCTGGATGGGAAAAGAATGGTCTTCAACCAGCCTATTCTGGAGAAAATCCTTCAGCGATATCGTAAGTCTGTATTGAATGAGTCTATGCGACAGGAAGCTTTGCTTAGTTATGACATTGACGAATATGACGAACGTTTTCTTCGCCATTTGGCATTAGGTTATACTAAGGACATGATTGCAGGCCTGAAAGGTATGCCATTTGGAGTTAAGTCGTTGGAAAAGAGGCAGAACGATTTGATAAGACGTTTGTTTGAAGACGAGAACATCAGCGTAAATGCAACGCGATTGGTAACAAAGGCAATAGAATTGCGTATTCTTGACATAGACAATCTGCATCCAGACGAGGATTAATAACTATATTGGCAGAATCTCTTTCTTTTGCTTGGTATGAAATATAAAGAACTCATTCAGCGAATTTTGCAGTATTACTTGCTGGGTATTGTCATTGCATTTGTTGTTTTGCTGTTGACATCATGGTTGGCAAGCATTTATGTGAATGAGATAATAGGGATTTTAACACCAAGAGGGATACGGTGGATATGTAGCAATATCGTTGCCAATTTTTCAACTGTTCCGTTAGCAAAGATTCTGTTGGGCCTCATGTCTATCAGCGTGTTGCGTGAATCTGGGATTTTTAAGGTTCTGCGAGGGCATTTGTCGTTGAAACAAAAAAGAGCGTTGCAAATTACAGGCATCTCAGCCGCTACTATTCTGTTGTTTTTCTCGATGCTTCTCTTCCTTCCTAACGCATTGCTTCTGAGCGCATTCGGAACAATAGAAGATTCTGCTTTCACAAAAGGGCTATATGGACTTGTGGCTTGTTATATAATTATTGTTGGCAATGTGTATGGCTATACGTCTGGAAGGTTCATCAGAATAAGTGATTTCATACACGCGCACACGAGAATCTTCTCTGTTGTGGCCAATTATTTTGTTATTCTCTTTCTGGCCAGCCAATTTGTGTGCTGTCTTGAGTTTACAGATGTATTCTCTTTGTTCAGTTCTGGCGAAACGTGTCTGTTTGCTTTTCGTTGTTTCTTGTATTATGCTCCTCTTGTTCTTTATATAGTGTTGGCCTTTCTTCGATAAGATGGCTGCAAGAATTAGGAATTCTTTTTTTTCGAAAATTCTTTGCAGAAATTTCTTATTCCACATTCTTCGCACTTAGGATTCAGGCTTTTGCATGTATATCTTCCATG
The DNA here is from genome assembly GCA_904501945.1 of uncultured Bacteroidaceae bacterium. Lineage (GTDB taxonomy): Bacteria > Bacteroidota > Bacteroidia > Bacteroidales > Bacteroidaceae > Minthosoma. Next base: position 13,904 of record CAJGCU010000007.1, on the reverse strand, counting down.
AAGGATGAGCCAGTGGTGCGCAAGGGGCATGATGTCTGTCGGAATGTGTTTGACCAGTTCTTGTTCTACGGCATAAGGCGTTGAGCATTGGATAGGTACTAAACCAATGCGACGACTCACGCGAAATACGTGTGTGTCCACAGCCATTGCGGCTTGGTTGAATGCGACACTCAAGATGACGTTTGCCGTTTTCCTCCCCACGCCAGATAGGGCTGTGAGAGAATTGAAGTCATTGGGAATCTCCCCGCTATGCCTTTCCATGAGCTGCTGGGCCATCTGCACGAGGTGCTTGGCTTTGCTGTTGGGATAGCTGACTGATTTGATGTATTGCAAAACCTCTTCTTCGGTTGCTTTTGACAGCGTCAATGGAGTGGGGAAGGCTTCGAAGAGAGCTGGCGTTACAAGATTGACTCGCTTGTCTGTGCATTGTGCTGATAGCATGACTGCACAAAGCAATTCATAGGAGTTTCTGTATTTGAGTTCCGTTTCTGCTTCGGGCATGGCGTGCATGAAGTAGTCGATGATTTGGCTGTAACGTTCTTTCTTTGTCATTTTGCTAAATTCCCTGTTGTGTGTATTATGCAATACAAAGGTAGTTGTTTTTTAGATAGAAATAGAGTGAAAGATGAAATTGCTGCATAATTGTAATTGGAGTGCCTTTCACCATTTTGGGGTGATGTAAAGAAACGGACAGCAACCGTCATCAGGAAGATGAACAATTGCTGTCCGTTGTGTTGTTGTACTCAATTAATTTATGCTTCAGCAACAACGATTGGCTCGATAGAGATTGTGCTGCGGTTTTCGCGACCACGCTTGAACACAACAATACCGTCAACGAGCGCGAAGAGAGTATCGTCTTTGCCAATACCTACGTTCTTGCCTGGATAGTGCTTTGTACCACGCTGGCGAACGATGATGTTACCAGCCTTTACTTTTTCGCCACCGAAGTGCTTCACTCCGAGTCTTTTTGAGTGTGACTCACGGCCGTTCTTTGAACTACCTACACCTTTTTTATGTGCCATGTTGGATAAACTTCTTAATGATTAAAAATTGATTGTTAAAAGTCTAATGAAATGCTAATTTATGCAACGATAGACTTTACGAGAACCTGAGTGAACTGTTCACGATGACCTCTGAGCTTGCGATAGCCCTTGCGACGACGCTTGTGGAATACGAGTACCTTGTCACCCTTGATGAGTGGGCATACAACTTCGAGAACAACCTTTGCGCCCTCAACAGTTGGAGTTCCTACTGTTACAACACCGTCGTTGTCAACCAACAACACTTTCTCAATCTCAACAGTTGCGTTGGCCTCCACATTCTGGATGTGGTGAACATAGAGCTTCTTGCCCTCTTCAACCTTGAACTGCTGACCCTGAATTTCTGCAATTACGTACATTTTATTTTGAATTGTTTAGGGTTGAATCGGTAGGCGAAACGCGTCGTGCGTTTACTTGTTCGAGCCTTTCCGACATAAATCGGCTACAAAGATACGGATTTTTTTGCAACTGTCAAAACTTTTCCATCTCATTTTTGCACTTTTTTGTCCATAATTCCTTCTATATCTATTGAATCGCGCCTTTCTCATGAAAGAGATGGCGGGTGTATCGTAATTACGTTGCAAAGTGTATCGTATTTACGATGAAGGGTGCATCGTAAAAGTGACGGAGGGAGTGTGGTTTTTGCGATGAAGAAAATACGGAAAGTAGGGTGCTACCATTTCATAAGTTTGCGCAGGAAAGCTGTGAGTTCATTTGCCATTTTTTCGTGCTGACGCATGGACGGATGATAAGATGCGCCGTAGCCAAGAGTGCCGTCGTGGGGTGTGAAATCAAAACGATATACTTCTGGATCTCCTTGCTTGTGCGCGTAGCTGGTTGTGGCATCCATTGCCTGTTGGGCAGAAAGAAGTGCCTTTCCTGTCATCATGCAGCCACAGAGGAAGACAATCTTTTCCTTTGGATAATGGCTTCGTACTTGATGGTATAGTTTCTTGTACCCTTGCGTGAAGAGCAGGGAGTCTGCACCTTGGGTCGATGTGTCGTTGGTGCCAAGATTGATGCAGACAACATCTGGGGTGAAACGTGAGAAATCCCAACGGTACTGGTTATTATATAAAAATGTATAGGGATATTCTGTGTTCATGTTCACGATGTCGCCTGTTGGGGGGCCGTTATAGTTGCGATACACTCCTATGCCGCTGCGTGCCACCACGAGGGCTTGGGCATCAAGGTTGCGAGCTGTTTGCGCAGCGTAGGTGTAATAGTAGTTCGCTGTTTCTTCGAGATAGGGTGCTGTGGGAGAATCTGCTTCGATGCCATATCCGCAAGTAATTGAATTTCCTATAAATTCAATTTTGTGTAAAGGAAGTGGTGCTGCAGAAGCGAGTCCTTGCCCTTTTTTGACGATGAACCCTCGAAATTCGGGCAGTCGCTCATAGCCTTCTCCTATGTAGGTGATGATGACTTGATGGCGTGTGTCGGGCAATTGCGATGCCAGTTCAGCAATCGAGTCTTTTTCGTTGCAGAATCCAACCTTAAAGGCTTCGTTGTCATCAATTTGCACCATAAAATAGCCGCTGTTGGGTTTGGCCAGCATCTTGAGGCTGCTGCCTGTGAACCCGCTTCTGATTTGCACGCCTGGATATGTGAACATAGGACGCTCAGGGTTTCCCCCGATGCGTCCTATGTATAGTATGTTCTTATCAGTCGGCTTGATAATAGCCTCGTCGCTTTCAATAGATTGTGCACCAATGTGTTGGATGGGCAAAAGCGCGAGGATAAGAACAAGAAGGGAGTGTCTCATTTTACTTGTGCTTTCTTGATACGTATAATCGAGAAAGAATACTTTGGAAGAGTTACAGTAAACTCGCTGCTTACGGCCAGTGGCTTTGTTTCGTTCACAGCCCAGTCGCGCTGGCGGCTAGGGTCTTGGTCTTGTGACATGATGGTCAAGTCTGCTTCTGTGCTATAGCCGTTCAGAGCATCTGCTCCAAGGTTGATGGCTACTGTGGACTCCTTCGGCAGCATGCTGACGAACTTGATGATGATGTCGCCAGTCTCTTTGTCAACAACGACGGACTTGTCGAGTCGCTCCTGTATATCCTTGCTTGCTCTTTGTGCTCTTCCCCTCGACTTGCTTTCTGTCTGAAGGTCTGAATATACATATTCGTCGCCTGCATTCTGGCCGAAAGCGCGCTGCACATAGTAGTTGCTGGTTGGGTATACCTTTCCGTTGTCAAAGTAGATCAGGTCAGGGTTCCAATTCGTATGCCCATTCTTGGCAAGAAGTGGAGCGTATGAGGTCATCACGACAACATCTGCATTTCTTTCCACATTGGTGAGATAGGCTGCTTCTACAAGGGCGTTGATTACATTGTTTCCCTGTGAAGCGTATTCGCCCAAATATACCTTTGTGCCGTTGCGGTCATAGTTGTCATAGTAGTCGCGATGGTGGAAATACCAGCCTGTGGAGTTGTAGTAGTGCTCGTCTACAATCTCGATGTTTTTCTTCTTGGCTTCTCTCCATCCATATTCATAGTCGCTTCCTTCCCAGAAAGGTCCAACTGTGCCGATAACTGTGATTTCAGGATGTGCTTTCTTGATTCCTTCAATAAGGAAATTGTATCTTTCGAGGAACACGTCGCTGATAAGGTCTTCATTTCCAATACCTAAATATTTAAGGTTGAAAGGCTTTGGGTGTCCTGCCTTGGCGCGTATTTTTGCCAATTCAGATGTTTTGGCGTCGCCATTTGCCCATTCGATAAGGTCGAGCAGTTCTTGCAGGTAGCTTTCCATTGTGAGAGGTTTCCCGTTGTATGTATAAGGAGATGGTTTTCCATTCAGGTCTTTCTCGAATGGAATGCCTCCTTGCTGTCCATTTCCTCCCTTCCAAGAGTTTTGGCAAGGAACGCCTGCTGCCAATACGGGGAGGGGCTCTGCGCCAATATCTTCGCAGAATTGGAAATATTCAAAGAAACCCAATCCTCTTGTCTGGTGGTAGTTCCAAATGTTCATGTCTGGCTGACGCTCCCAGAGTTCTCCTACTGTTGCTTGCCAATGGTAAATGTTGTCGATACCTTGGCCATGTGTGGCGCATCCTCCAGGGAAGCGGACAAACTGTGGCTTCAGGTCAGCAATCACTTCTGCAAGGTCCTTGCGAAGTCCATTTTTGTGTCCCATGAAAGTGTTCTGTGGAAACAGCGAAATGAAATCTATATTGATAGTTCCTTCTTGAAGTGGTTCTATAACTAAGTTTGCTTTTTCTGCTGATTCTGTTGGTTTTAATACTGACTTAGATTGTTTCCATTCTGATGATGCCTTAATGGTGGTAGTAGCAATTGTTTTGCCTTCGTCCACAAGAGAAACACGAAGTGAGCCTTTGCCTTTTGCAAACATGCTGAAGTCGTACTTTTCACCTTTCTTCACCAAGATTCCGTCCCATCCCTCATTGATGAGTTTTGCTCCTTTGGCTGTGGTCTTCAAGACTGAATAGTTTGCGTTGTTCTTGTGGATAGGATTTTCTGTCGCAATGCTCCATTCTGTTCCTGCTCCTTCAAGCTTCCATGCTGTCTTGGCGTTCCATCCCCCATGGTCATCTGCTGTATATTCAAAGTCTCTGTTCTGGATGAGCTCTGCATACAATCCTCCATCGGCAGCATAGCTGATGTCTTCAAAAAAGATACCCATCAGTTCTGGGGAAATAGCCTTACGGTCGTTCCAGTCGATAGTGAGTTTTGAATGAATCTCATCAACTGCATTTTCGATGAAAGCTCCCTTTGCGATGAAATCGTCTCTATTCCATTCTGCATTCTGGTCAGCAAATTTCTTTTTGTTCAAGAGATTCTTCAAACCAGAATAAGGAATGCGAATGACATTGTTTTCTGATTCTTTTTTCTGCTTCTCCAGCAAAGCAGGGAATTCGTCTTTTGCTACGTATGGATAGTCTTGTGGCTTCCAAAGAGAAAAGTTCTCAGAGCAGGTTTTTGCAATCTGTGGATGATTGGGGTTGGGAATGAAAGTTGCATGGTACATTTCTCCATCATAAGATAGAACTGGATAATAGAGTTTTTTCTCGCTTCCCCATGTTCCATAGTCGCTTTCAAACAAGTTGCAAGACACGTGTGTCCAATGTTTTCCGTCAATAGAGTAAGCTATCTGAAAGTCACGAATGCCATTTTGTACGTCTGGACGAACAAAGACGGAGTCTGGATGGTTTGCCCAAGCTGGCAAAGCGAAGATAGCTATAAGAGCTGAAATAAGTGTTTTTTTCATTTATTAGTTTAGGTTTATGATGATAATTATTCTATTCTGAAAGTTGCAGAGACCGTCCCCATTTTTGATGGGTCAATGTAGGGCGAATAGCCAGCAAATGCACTCATCCTCATGGGGCTAAGCGTTAATGTGTACGTTTTTCCTGTAATAGGGGTGTCACCTGCTTCTTCTTGAGTGGGAATGATAATTTTGAATGTGGTAGACGATTTGGTGCTTCCACAGTCAAACTGTCCAGAAACACCTGCAAGTCCAGGATTTGATGCATATGCATATGTGCCTTTTACATATTTTCCAGGGTCGCTGAAGTAAAGTGTTGCAGTCAGAGTGTCGCCTGGTTGTGCGACAGATGATGGCGAGAGGACTATTTTGTCAAAAACAGGAAGGCGTGATTCCTTGTCTTCATCATCACAACTCGTGAAAAAAGTGCTGGCAGCTATTGCGAGTGCTGCAAGCATAAACGTGTTTTTTTTCATTGTTGATAATTGTTTTTAGGCTTAATATCTTATTTTTGTTGCAAAGTTATTGAATTTTGTGGAAATATGAGTATCTTTGTACACATATTTTAATATAATTAAGAATTATGTTTAGTGGAATTGTAGAAGAATTTGCGACGGTTGTTGCAATAGAGAAAGAGCAGGAAAATATGCACTTTACACTTACTTGCTCATTTGTGGAAGAATTGAAAATAGACCAAAGCGTGGCACATAATGGTGTATGCCTGACTGTAGTGAAAATCTTTGATGGCAAGTATGTTGTAACTGCTATGAAAGAAACGCTTCAGAAGAGTAACCTTGGTCTTCTGAATGTGGGTGATAAAGTTAATGTGGAACGCTCGATGATGATGAATGGCCGTTTGGATGGGCATATCGTGCAAGGACATGTTGACCAGACAGCAGAATGTGTGGCGAAAATTGACCAGCAAGGAAGTTACACTTTCCGTTTCCAGTACTTGTTTGATAAAGAGATGGCCAAGAAGGGATATATGACCGTGGATAAAGGTAGTGTGACAGTGAACGGCGTGAGCCTTACAGTATGCAATGCGCAGAATGACAGTTTTGAGGTGAACATCATTCCATACACTTACGATTATACCAATTTCCATGAGATTGAAGTGGGCACAAAGGTCAATTTGGAATTCGACATTATTGGGAAATATATCGCACGTATCCAATCGTTTAATTGAGAAATGACTGGATTGAAAAAAGAAGAGAAGAGTTCCAAATCATGGAATCCTTCTCTTTTTTTATTTAAAAGATGTATAAATGTCGGATGATTTTTGTAATTTTGCAGCGTTTTTAGTTCTTTCTCCTCAAAGGGAAAGTTGTTTATATATAGTGAGAAGGAGCAAAGTCTTCTTTGAATGAGTAAAAAGATAAAAGAATTCATATAAGATAAAATGAAACATCAGTTACGTAGTGCTGTTTGTACAGAAGGACGTCGTATGGCAGGAGCTCGTGCTCTCTGGGTTGCCAACGGCATGAGACGTGAGCAGTTTGGAAAGCCAATCATTGCGATTGTCAATTCTTTCACCCAGTTTGTGCCAGGACACACGCATTTACATGAGGCTGGACAGATTGTGAAGGAGGAAATTGAGAAAATGGGATGCTATGCTGCTGAATTCAATACGATTGCTATTGATGATGGTATTGCTATGGGACATGATGGTATGCTTTACTCTTTGCCATCACGTGACATCATTGCTGATTCTGTTGAATATATGTGCAATGCCCACAAGGCTGATGCTATGATTTGCATCTCGAACTGCGACAAGATTACTCCAGGTATGCTGATGGCTGCTATGCGTCTGAATATCCCAGCAGTGTTTGTCAGTGGAGGCCCTATGGAGGCCGGTACCTACAAAGGGGAAAATCTTGACTTGATTGCAGCGATGATTAAGGGAGCTGACCCTACGGTGGACGATGCAGAATTGGCTGAGGTCGAAAATCGCGCATGTCCTGGCTGTGGATGTTGCTCAGGCATGTTTACAGCCAACTCGATGAATAATCTGACAGAAGCTATAGGACTATCTCTTCCTGGCAATGGTACGATTCTGGCAACCCATGTGAATCGTCGTGAGTTGATGAAAGAAGCTGCTCGTCAGATTGTGAAGAATGCTTTTGCTTATTATGAAGACGGAGACGAATCTGTGCTTCCACGCTCTATCGCTACTCGTACGGCATTCCTTAATGCAATGACACTTGATATTGCAATGGGCGCCTCAACCAATACGGTTCTTCATTTGCTTGCAGTTGCACAAGAGGCTGGTGTTGATTTCACGATGAAAGATATTGATGCTCTCTCGCGCAAGACACCATTCCTGTGCAAATTGGCGCCAAACTCTCAGAAGTATTCTGTACAAGAATGTGGTAGAGCTGGTGGTATGCTTAATTTGCTGGGCGAATTGGCAAAGGGGGGCTTGATTGATACATCTGCAAAGCGTGTGAACGGTTCTACGCTTGCTGAAGACATCGAGAAATACTCTATTATGAAAGATTGCGTAGCTCCAGAAGCACAGCGAATTTATTCGAGCGCTCCTGCAGGTGTGTTCTGCAATCAGCTTGGTGTGCAGAATGCTACGTATGAAACGCTTGATACAGACAGGGAGAAAGGGTGTATTCGCGACATAGAGCATGCTTATACGAAGGATGGAGGCATGGCTATTCTTTTTGGCAATATAGCTCAGGACGGCTGTGTTGTTAAGACTGCTGGTGTAGATGAAAGTATCTGGAGATTTTCAGGCCCAGCCGTTGTGTTCGACTCTCAGGAGGCAGCTTGTGAAGGAATACTAGGAGGCAAGGTGAAGAAAGGTGACGTTGTAGTCATCACTCACGAGGGTCCTAAAGGTGGTCCTGGTATGCAGGAAATGCTTTATCCTACGTCCTACATCAAGAGCATGCACATGGGTAAGGAATGCGCTCTGATTACAGACGGGCGTTTCTCTGGCGGAACATCTGGCCTTTCCATCGGACACATCTCTCCAGAGGCTGCTTCTGGAGGCAATATCGGCAAGATTGTGGATGGCGACATCATTGATATTGACATTCCAAATCGCAGTATTAATGTGCGTCTGTCTGAAGAAGAACTGGCAGCACGTCCACAGCAGCCACTCAAGCGTAATCGCGTTGTCAGCAAGGCTCTCAGAGCATATGCGCAAAGCGTTTCAAGTGCAGATAAGGGTGGCGTAAGAATTATTGATTAGAAAAGGAAATAGATAATGGCAGAAAAAATAACTGGTGCAGAAGCTCTGATGAGAGCTCTTGAACATGAAGGCGTAGATGTACTTTTTGGGTATCCAGGAGGTTCCATCATGCCAACTTATGATGCACTTTATGACCACAAGAATACGCTCAATCATGTTTTAGTTAGGCATGAGCAGGGAGCTGTACATGCGGCTCAAGGATATGCTCGTGTGAGTGGAAAAGTTGGTTGTGCCATCGTTACGTCTGGCCCTGGTGCAACAAATACTGTGACAGGCATTGCTGATGCCATGATTGATTCAACTCCACTGGTCGTTATTTGTGGACAGGTTGGTGTCGCCATGCTGGGTACAGACGCATTTCAGGAAGTGGATGTCGTTGGCATCACATCACCTATCAGCAAATGGAGTTATCAGATTCGTCGGCCAGAGGATGTAGCATGGGCTGTGGCTCGTGCTTTCTATATTGCCAAAAGCGGTCGTCCTGGTCCCGTTGTGCTTGATTTTGCGAAGAATGCGCAGACGGGTACTGTCGAATTCGAGCCTGCTACTGTTGATTTTATCAGAAGCTACAATCCTGAACGTGAAGTGGATTTGGCTGACATCATGTGTGCTGCCAAGATGATAAACGATAGCGTCAAGCCTTTCGCTCTGGTGGGCCAAGGCGTAGAATTGGGTAATGCTTGTCCTGAATTATTGGAATTTCTTGAGAAGGCGGATATTCCATGTGGCACAACATTCCTTGGCTTGTCTGCTATTCCTTCTGACCATCGTCTGAACATGGGTATTCTTGGAATGCATGGAAATCTCGGTCCTAACGTGATGACGAATCAATGTGATTTGCTCATTGCCATAGGTATGCGTTTCGACGACCGCGTGACGGGCAATCTTGCCACTTATGCAAAGCAAGCTAAAATCATCCATTTTGATATTGACCCTGCTGAATTTAACAAGAACGTGCAGGTTGACCTGAAGGTGCTTGGCAACTGCAAGGAGACGCTTGCGGCAGTAACGAAGCAAATCGAAGCAACGCAGCATTCGGCATGGATAGATGGTTTCAAGCCTTATGCAGAAAAAGAATATAACAAGGTAATCGATAAGGCGCTGCATCCAGCGGAAGGTCCACTTTTGATGGGCGAAGTTATTCGCAGAGTAAGCGAAGCTGCTCACAATAAAGGAATTATGGTTACAGATGTGGGACAGAATCAGCTGATGGCTTGTCGATATTTCAAGTTCACTCAGAATCGCTCTGTTGTAACTTCTGGCGGATTGGGTACAATGGGTTTTGGCTTGCCTGCCGCTATAGGTGCTACTTTTGGCGCACCTGATCGAGCTGTTTGCTTGTTCGTGGGCGATGGAGGTTTCCAGATGACAATTCAGGAACTTGGAACAATTATGGAACAAGGTGCTCCTGTGAAGATTGTCTTGCTGAATAATAACTTTCTTGGCAATGTTCGCCAGTGGCAGGAAATGTTCTTCAGCCATCGATACTCTTTTACGCCAATGAATAATCCTGACTACGAGCTCATTGCTCAGGGCTATGGCATTCCAACAAAGACTGTTGTTGAAAGAGAAGACCTTGATGCTGCTATTCAGGAGATGCTTTCAACTCCTGGTCCTTATTTGCTGCAATGCGCCATCAAGGAAGAGGACAACGTGCTTCCGATGACTCCTCCTGGAGCTAATGTTGATGAAATGCTGCTGGAAGTGTAAAGATGGAGAGGGGAGCGGCAATTAGTCAATGTGGTGATTGTTCTTCATGCGGCAAATGTCAACGTGTGCTGGAACGAAGCCAATCTGAAACAAAGGAAATTAAAGTAGAAACTCCAACAATGGAACAAGATACAATTAAACTCTATACATTCCTGATCTATTCAGAAAATGTGCCAGGTCTGCTTTCACAGATATCGGCTGTGTTTACGCGTCGGCAGGTGAATATTGAGTCCTTGAACGTTTGTGCGTCCAGCACTCCTGGTGTTCACAAATACACCATTACAGCCTATTGCAACGAGCATACGGCTCAGATGCTGGCTGCGCAGACGGAAAAGCGCATAGAGGTGCTGCAGGCAAACTATTATACAGACGAAGATATTTTCATCAACGAGACTTCGCTGTATAAGGTATGCACTTCTGCCATGCTGGGCAATGGTGAGGTGAACCGTCTGGTTCGTCTTTATGATGCTAGAATTATAGAGGTGAACAGCACTTATGCCGTTATAGAAAAGACGGGAGACACGAAGGACATCATTGGTCTCTACGATGAATTGAAGAAACTGGATTGTGTCTTGCAGTTCGTTCGCTCTGGACGCATCTGCATTACCAAAAGCCGAACTGAGCATCTTGACGAGTATCTGGCGGCAAGAGAAGCAGAAAGAGTCATGAAAGCGATAAAATAAATTAGTTAATTAATAAATAAATTAATAAATAACCAGCAAGGCTTAAGAGCTGAAGGCGAAATGCCGAAAGGCGAGGGCGAAAGATTTCTCCTGAACCTTTGGGCAGGAGGCTCAGAACGGTTCTCTTGATTCTTGCATAAAAAATCACAAAAATGGCAAAAATGAATTTTGGTGGCGTTATCGAAGAGGTAATGACACGTGAAGAATTCCCACTCGAGAAAGCTCGCGAGATTCTCAAGGACGAGACTATCGCAGTTATTGGCTATGGAGTTCAAGGCCCTGGACAGGCTTGTAATCTTCGTGACAATGGTTTCAACGTTATCGTAGGTCAGCGTCAGGGCAAGACATTCGAAAAGGCTGTCAATGACGGATGGGTGCCAGGCGAAACACTTTTCTCTGTAGAGGAAGCTGCTGAAAAGGGTACTATCGTGATGTGCCTTCTTTCAGACGCTGCCGTAATGTCTGTATGGCCAACACTCAAGCAGTATCTTACTCCAGGCAAGGCTCTCTATTTCTCTCACGGCTTTGCTATCACTTGGAGCGACCGTACAGGATGTGTTCCTGCTAACGACATCGACGTGATTATGGTTGCGCCAAAGGGTTCTGGTACATCACTTCGTACCATGTTCCTCGAAGGTCGCGGCTTGAACTCTTCATATGCAGTATATCAGGATGCTACAGGAAAGGCGCTTGACCGTACACTTGCTCTTGGCATTGGTATCGGCTCTGGCTATATGTTCGAGACAACATTCCAGCGTGAGGCTACATCTGACCTCACAGGTGAGCGTGGTTCACTTATGGGTGCAATTCAGGGACTTCTCCTTGCTCAGTATGAGGTACTCCGTGAGAATGGACACACTCCATCTGAAGCATTCAACGAGACTGTAGAAGAGCTCACTCAGTCACTCATGCCTCTCTTCGCTCAGAAGGGTATGGACTGGATGTATGCAAACTGCTCTACTACAGCGCAGCGTGGTGCGCTCGACTGGATGGGTCCTTTCCACGATGCTATCAAGCCAGTTGTTGAGAAGCTTTACGCATCTGTAAAGTGTGGCAACGAAGCGCAGATTTCTATCGACGCTAACTCAAAGCCAGACTATCGTGTTGGTCTTGAGAAAGAGCTTGCTGCTCTCCACGAATCAGAAATGTGGCGTACAGCAGAAGTTGTTCGTCAGCTTCGTCCAGAAAACAACTAATTCAGAGCGCGCTTTTATCATATCATGCCAAGGGAACTCTCAAAGGGGAGCTCCCTTGCTTGTTTTGTAGCTTTTTGCCCTCTCTTTCTCTATGAAAAAATCAACGGACAGCCAATGGGCTGCCCGTTGTCGGTTAAGATTCATTTTTCATGAATGCTGTGTTTGCGAATTGCAAAATCGGATGTTTTTCTAATAGTATCTTCTTACAGGTCAATGTCTTTTACTAGGAATGTCTTGTTGAACGTGATTTCTGTTCCGTTCTCCAAAGTCACTTCGTACTCCCTGCTGTCGCGCTCAATTTTCTTGACTTTCACATTGGGGAAGTTTGAATTGAGGTAAGTCTTGATTCCCTCTGGAAGCACCTTGCTTGGAACTCCACTTTTGGGGCAAGCCACATCAGTCCATTCACCCTTGCTGTCAAATTCCAGTTTCGTCCCGTCGTTGAGAACCACATCATAGCTCTTTTCCAGAAGCTCTCTTTCGAAAGTTGTGGCAAGAACTTTGCTGCTGGCAAAATGTGTCTTTACAAACTGCTGAGCGGGTGCTGGCATCTGCTCAAATGTTACAGGCTTTTTGTTGTCAGCAGAAGCATTCAATACTGTAGTGGTGAGGCAAAAAGCCATTACTGCTAATTTTCTGAATAAAGTCTTCATAACAAATAGTTTTTAAAGATTAATACTAAAGTGAATTTTTGTAAATTTGTCGCCTATTATGCTCTTTTTGTCTTTTCTGCTGCAAAAATAGATGGAAAATGAATAAAAAAAAAGACTTTTTGGTTAAAAAATCTTTAGTAAAACATCTTTTAACTAAAGGGTGGCAAATTGTGAAAATGTGTTGCAGGAGTATTTTGAGATTTATTAGAAGTCATTTTTTTACCATTTTTTTTGTAAGTTTCATGTATTTGCCCTATATTTGTTGCAGGAAATAGAGTAATGAACTATAAACAGCAAACAATGAATCAAATGAATAAGACCTTTTCTCGTGCGATGAAAGTTCGTATTGTAGGAGCGAGAATGCTCGCTCTGCTCTTCTTGATGACCGTTTCCACGATGGTGATGGCGCAGAAGCCTGACAAGAATTTCCACATCTTCCTCTGCTTTGGGCAGTCGAACATGGAGGCTGGCGCACGTCCAGCCGAGCAGGACAAAGATTTTAACGACCCACGCTTCCAGTTTCTCGCAGCAGTCGACATGCCACGAATGCAGCGCGAGATGGGCAAGTGGTATACGGCTGTACCTCCCATCTGCCGCGAAGGCAACAACTTGGGTCCAGTTGACTTTTTTGGCCGCAAGATGATTGAGAGCATCGACGAGAAATATCGCATTGGCGTCATCAACGTCTCTGTGGCAGGTGCCAAGATTGAGCTTTGGGACAAGGACGACTATAAGGAGTATATCGATAATGAGCGTGACTGGATGAAAGCCATCGTCAAGAACTATGACGGCAATCCTTATCAGCGCCTGGTGGAAATGGCGCGCATTGCGATGAAGGATGGCGTCATCAGGGGAATACTCATCCATCAGGGCGAGTCGAACTCTGACGACCCAAAGTGGCCTGAGCGCGTGAAGAAGATTTATGACAACTTGTGCCAGGATTTGAATCTGAAGAAGAAGGATGTCCCCCTTTTGGCTGGCGAGCTGAAGCATCAGGAGCAGGGGGGAGTGTGCTGGCGATTCAATGTGGACATATTGCCCAATTTGCCTAAGACGCTGCCCAACTCCTACATCATTTCGGCTAAGGATTGCGAGAGCACGGGCGACCAGTTTCATTTCAGCACAGAGGGCATGCGCACACTTGGCTATCGTTATGCTGAGCAGATGCTGAAACTGCACAAGTATAAGCT